>CAVBPI010000033.1:0-7229 GCA_963596955.1 bacterium
TCATCACCATTGTCAGTGCCCTTGAAAACAGCGAGAGCAAGAATCACATTCTTCCCGTTGTATTCAGACAGGTCATAACTGAATGTTGCATAAGCATCCGGATCTTCAGGGCTGCCGCTCTCGTGGCAGAACTGCCAGCACCCCTCAGCGGCCACCTCGCCCACAGAAGCCGTAGGAGTGATGTTCTTGACCGTGCCGTCCTCGGTGATTGCGGTCAGTTTGAAGAACGTCGCATTTGTTGAGTTGAAATTACGCGCCTTGAGCGTGAGGTTGTTGTGCCCTGCGGAAATTGCAAACTTCGCATAGAAATATGACTGAGGATCGGTTGTGCTGACAGGTGTTCCGCCACCGTTCGTCTTCATCACGAAGCCCTCACCGGCATTCGGCTCATTGTCCTTCTTGACAGGCATACAAGACCACCAGCCTGCAAAGTGTCCCACAGTTCTGTAAGTCGCGTATGCCTCGCGGTATTTCTCCGGTCCGTCAATGTCAGTCCAGCCGTCCTGACGAAGTCCGGTGAACTCGCTGAATTCGGTCACAGGCATGGTCGAGCGAACCATCTCCATGGTCATCTTGTAACCAGCGTCAAGTCCCGGAACAGCCTCGCCCGGAAGATAGCCCCACTCTGACGGAGCCTCTTTCGCGAACGCGATACGACGGAGCACGAGCTGCTTGTAGTAGTCGCCTGTCTCCCAGCGATATACACCGATTGCTATGACAACCTCTTTGTTGATATATTTTGACAAGTCAAAGACAGCGTCCGGGTTGCTATAATTTCCCGGATAATAAGACTCCTGCTGTCCTCCGACAAGTTCTGCGACAGGGTCGGCAGCATTGATGTCAATCACCATCACGCCCCAGTGGCAAGGAGAATCCTCGGTGGCATCGTGGGTGCGGTGCTTGATGGCCATAATGCAGTTGTCGGCCGTAATCTTCTTGCGCCCGACAAGATAGGAGTCAAAGTTTTCATGGTCGGCAGGGCGTGCCCAGTCACCGTCTTCCTCGCGGTTACGAACCTGAATAGCGGTTCCTTCGTTCTGCTCCTGATGCCAGCCGTACCAGCTTGTAAAGGAAGCCATGAAGTCGGTTGACCAATCAAAGTGAGGATAGTCGTCACCGTTCTTTCCGCCGCGGTACTCGTTGTAGTGCCATACATCCACCTTGCTCAGGTCCTCTGCAGTAGCGCCCGGAAGAATCTCCTTCGCACCCATGCGGACATCGGCAAGAGTAACCACGAAATCACCCTCAAACTGGTCCTTGCTTACGCTGCGCACAACATCGACGCACCCCGGAGCGGAGAACACGAGGTTGTAGTCATCAATAGTAAGACCATCGAACACATATACGCCGTCAGCGTCAGTCTGAGTCTCTTTGGCTCCGTTGAGCTTCACGGTCACTCCGGCCATTCCGGCATTGTTGTTCTTCGCGTCGATGCACTTACCGGTAATCTTCGCGCTCGCGATGTCCATAACCATATTGACCGTAGCCTTGCCGTCCTTGAAAGAGGAGGCGTTGATAGGAGACGAGCCCTCGGCATAGCCATCCTTCTTGAAAAGCACGGTCTGCTTGGTCATCGGAACGTTTTCGAGAGTGTAGGAACCGTCAACGGCAGTGGTCGCCTTGATTTCGGTTCCGCTTATGGAAACCTCCACATCTATAATAGGTGTGCCGAGATTGTTGGTGACAACGCCTGCCACGATGCCCTTCTCGACCTCCGCCGGCTGATTGTTGTCCTTCTTGCAGGAGTCAGCCATTATTGCCCCCCCCAAGAGTGCGAGAGCCATGGCCGTCATGGATAAAATTTTAGTGACTTTCATTTCTTAAAGATTTAATGATTAGTGGGTGCAAAGTAAGGAGGGCAAGGTTAAATAATAGGTTAATGAAAGATTAGGTTATAAAAAATTTGCGCTAATCCGACGAAAAAATTACCGACAAAAGCTTTTAATTCCTATCTTTACGCAAAGATTTTGATTAAATGAAGGTTAAAAGCCCATTTCTTGCAGCCTGCATCGCTGCAGCCGCCCTACTGATTCCGTGCCACAGTCCGGAATGCTCCGCGCAGGGGCTCGGATTCCACGGAATGGAGGCCAGAATAGACCAGCGCACCTCCTACAATGTCTTCGGCGACAGGCCCGAGGTCTTCGACGGGGAGTTCCGCATGGAGTTCGGACTCTACACGAGGCCCACAGCCGAGTTCGGCTACTTCTTCCGCCTAAAGGACCGCGGCGACTCTCGCCGCATCTGGAACCTGTCCTACGACAGCAGGGGCGACAGCATAGTCGTGCGCCTGAACGAGGAGGGACGGCACAGCCTCATCAAGGCGTCCCTCCCCCACGACCGCCTGAAGCCCCTGCACTGGCACAGGGTCGCGCTCGGCTTCGACCTCCTGAAGGACTCGGTGCGGCTCGAAATTGCCGGAAAGTCGTTTTCAACGCATTCCGAGGGGCTTCCCGACCGGCTGCGTGCAGGCCTTGAGTTCGGCAGGAGCGACCACATCATCGACGTTCCCGCCTTCGCGATAAGAAATCTGCGCGTGAGCGGCTCCGGCAAGGAGTTCCTTTTCCCGCTCAACCAGCGCACGGGATGCAGCGTGCCGGATTCCCGCCACAGGCTCCGGGGCAGCGTACAGAATCCGGAATGGCTCATAAACGAGGCCCTGCGCTGGAAGGAAATCGGCTCGTTCAGCTACAGCGACATAGCCGGTGCAGCCTACAACAGCGTCAGAAAGGAATTTCTCTACTTCACACGTGACGGCATGACGGTGCTGGACCTGATGGACGACCGCAGCTACAGCTTCCGGTTCCGCAGTCCCTGCCCGGTCGAGATGAAGCTCGGAAACAACTTCGTCACTCCCGACGGAAAGCGCGTCGTCTGCTACGAAATCTACAACGACGAGGTGCCGCAGGACAGCCCGTCCGTGGCAGAGTTCGACCTCGACACCGGCGACTGGAGAACGCTCGGCACACAAAGGCTCGGAATGCCGCTGCACCACCACGGATGCTTCTTCAATCCCGTTTCCGGCCGCTACACCATACTCGGCGGATTCGGGAATATGCTCTACAACGGCAGTTTCTACGAACTCGACGAAAAGTCAGGGACATGGAACGAGGTCTGGAAGGAACACGGCGGCGATGTCATATATCCCCGCTACTTCACTTCGACCGGATGCGACGACAAGTATATATATGT
This sequence comes from bacterium, assembly GCA_963596955.1. GTDB lineage: Bacteria > Bacteroidota > Bacteroidia > Bacteroidales > UBA932 > Cryptobacteroides. The sequence continues at coordinate 3,190 of CAVBPI010000033.1, forward strand.
ATATGGAGGAATGGGCAACGAATGCGGGGAGCAGGTCGTGGGACGGCGCTATTTCTACGACCTTCACCGCGTGGAGCCCCGCACGGGGAACTGCACGCTGCTCTGGAGGCTCGACTGGGAAGGGGCGGACAAGGTGCCGGTACGCAACCTCTGCACCGACGGAGACTGGTTCTACACCCTGTGCTACCCCGAATATGTCGGAAAATCGGAGCTCTACCTCTACCGCTTCTCGATTGCCGACGGAAGCCGCGAGATTCTCGGCGACAGCATCCCCATCATCTCCGACAAGATGCGCACGAACGCCAACCTGTGGCTCGACCGCGAGCTCGGCTGCTTCTTCGCCACCGTCCAGGAATTTGAGGACGACATAAAATCCACCCTCAAGATTTACTCGCTCGCCTATCCCCCGCTCACCGCGGAAGAGGCTCCGCTCGACGGGGAAAGTGGCGGCAGAATGTCATGGTGGGCGGTTGTCCTGTGCGTGCTGGCCGCAGCATCCCTGCTCACGGCCTCAGTCCTCACAGTTCGGAAACGAAAAAGAAGGCACGCGGAGGAATTCGGACGGAACCACGGAGGAACGGGCAGCAGAAAAATGTTCCGTCATCCCCAGAAGCCGGACAGCATCAGCCTCTTCGGCGACTTCACGGTTCTGGACCATGAGGGAAACGACATCACGACCCTGTTCACCGCGCAGCAGATACTCATCCTCTGCCTGCTCATCAAGCGCGGCGACAACGGCATCTCCACCCGCCGGCTCAGCAGCATACTCTGGCCGGACAAGGAGGAGGAAAAGGTCAAGAACTCGCGCGGGGTGGCCCTCAACAACCTCAGGCGCTCGCTTTCACGGCTCGAAGGGGCCTCGGTGGCCTACCGTGACGGGCGCTACTACCTCGAACTCGCTCCCCCTTGCTCATGCGACTGGTTCGAGCTGAACTCCGCCCTCAGGGAAAAGGAGCTTGACAAGGACCGCATTCTCGGCATAATCTCCGGAGGAAAGTTCCTCAAGTCCATAGGCGACGAGATTTTCGACGACTTCAAGGAAAAGGCGGAGAACATCGTGCTTCCGCTGCTTCAGGAGGAGCTTGACGCAAGGTTCAGGGCAAAGGACTATGAGGCCGTGTGCGAAATCGGCGAGATGATTGCAGTCATCGACCCTACCGACGAGAATGCCCTGCGGACGGTAATCAGGGCCATGCGGCGACAGAAACGGACGGAGGAGGCGCTGGTCGTGTATGCGGCGTTCTGCGCCGAGTACAAAAAGGCGAATGACGCGGATTTCGGGCTCCCGTTCAAGGAAATATGACGGCATCATGGATATAATCCCGTAAATAAAGGAATATATGGCAAGTTATCTTCAGATTGAAAACATATCGAAATCTTATGGGCCGAAGGTTCTTTTCGAACACATCGGATTCAACATCAACGAGGGGGACAAGATTGCGCTGATTGCGCCGAACGGGACGGGAAAGACGTCGCTTATGCGGATTCTCGCCGGGAAGGACAAGAGCGATTCAGGCGGAAAGATTCTGTTCCTCAAGGACATACGCATAGCCTTTCTCGAACAGGAATATGAGTTCGACCCGGAGAAGGGGCTGTTTCGTCAGATTATGGACAGCAGCACGGAGTTCACCCGACAGCTCGACGAGGAACACCTCATGGAATACGAGCGCAGGGTCAAGCGGCGGCTGACGGACTTCGGGCTGACTGATTTCGGGCAGAGGATGAAGGAGCTTTCCGGCGGAGGGGTCAAGAGGGTCGCGCTCACGCAGATGCTCGCCACCGAGGCGGACTTCTTCATAATGGACGAGCCGACCAACCACCTCGACATCGACGCGATAGAGTATCTGGAGGCATATCTCAAGCGCGCCCGCTGCACTCTTCTGATGGTCACGCACGACCGCTACTTCCTCGACAGCGTCTGCAACATCGTCATGGAGATGAACCACGGCGCGGTCTATACCTACCGGGGCGACTACCAGAATTATCTCGAAAAGCGCGACGAGCGCATCTCCAACTGGAACGCGCAGACGGAAAAGGTGCGCAACATCCTGCGGCGCGAGCTTGAGTGGATGCGGAGCACTCCCTGCGCCCGGAGCGGCAAGGCGAAATACAGGATTGACGCCTTCCACGAGCTGAAGGACAGGGCGGTGGAGGTTCGTTCCACAAAGTCCGTGGATATGTCGGCGGTTTCGGCCGGAATGAGCGGCAAGGGATTCTCCTCAGACGCGAAGCTTGCCAACAGGCTGGGCACCAAGGTTATAGACTGCAAGGACGTCAGCTTCTGGTATGGTGCCGACTGCTATCTCGACCATTTCAGCTACAAGTTCCAGCGCTGCGACCGCATCGGCATCGTCGGGCGCAACGGTGTGGGCAAGAGCACGTTCATAGACCTGCTGACCGGCGAGCTTCAGGGCTACACAGGCACAATCGAGCGCGGAGAGTCGCTGAAAATCGGCTACTACCGTCAGGAAGGGATGAGCTTCGACGAGGAGCAGACCGTCCTTGAGACCGTGAACGACACCGGGCTTCTGAACCGATTCCTGTTCCCGCACGATATGCTGAACAACAAGGTTTCCAGGCTCAGCGGCGGCGAGCGGCGCAGGCTCTACCTGCTGACAATCCTGATGCAGCAGCCGAACCTGCTGATTCTCGACGAGCCGACCAACGACCTCGACATCATGACGCTGAACATCCTTGAGGAATACCTCTCCGAGTATCAGGGCAGCCTCATAATCGTCTCCCACGACCGTCATTTCCTCGACCGCCTTGTGGAGCACCTGCTGGTTTTCTGCGGCGACGGCGTCGTGAAGGACTTCATCGGCAACTTCAGTTCCTACCGTGCCTACATAAAGGACTATGAGGCAGTGCGCAAGGCCGAGCAGCGGGAGGCCGAACGGCGCGAGAAGGAGCGGAAGAACGCGGCGGGAGCGTCAGGAGGCGGCTCGGCGCAGGGGAAGGCAGCGGCCGGCAACGGGACTTCAGGCGGGTCCGCCCCGGCGAAGAAAAAGCTCACATGGAAGGAGCAGCGCGAGATGGAGGCGCTTGAAGCCGAGCTGCAGGCGCTCTCGGACGAGAAGGCGGTCCTGGAGGCAAAGCTCTCGGTTCCAGATATGCCCTACGGGGAGATTCAGGCGGCTTCCGAGCGCATCGGAGCCATAATCTCCCGCACCGATGAAGTGGAGACACGTCTGCTCGAACTATATGAACGGGGCGAATAAATGACGGGGCGAATAAAAAGCGGTCTGCGGCGTTGCCCGTCTTGCCAAAATCCTCACAACCATAAGGTTGCTGCGGTATTTGGCTTCAACGGGTGCCTTGCATCCCATCTTTTTCTTCATCCCCTTTATTTCTGCAATTTTGCTTCGGCACTTTCGTAAGGTGTTGGAAAAATGGGATTTAAGTTGTAAATTTGCCTTTCGGAATCAAGGGATGTGTGGAATTGCAGTTCGCTCATTCCTTGTTTTGTACAATAACACATAACAAGACACGAGATGAAATATAATCTTTTGAGCAGGATTCTGCTCGTCACTGCGGTCGCCGCATTCGGCGGAACCGCGTTCATGTCCTGCGACAAGATGCCGGGAGATGACGGCATGGAGTACCTTGAGGACGACTATCTTCCTGTCACCGAGTTCATTGACGACTGGAGCGGCGACTATGTCGTGGCACACGTCATCGACACCAAATCCGTCGAGCCGTTCGCCGCGCTTGAAGGCTCGGAGGGCAAGCCCGGCAAGGCGCTGAAAATCCACACCGGAGGAGTTCTCTGGGGAAGTTCGGCGGACGATGCCAAGACGGTGCTGAAAAAGGCCGATGAATATTCCTACATCATGCACGTGGCGGGAGTCGGCTACATCGGCTACGACGGCAAGTCGGGATTTGTCCGCTCCTACACGGAGAGCACCGACGATGCCTACCTCTGGGACGTCCTCCTCTCCGAAAGCGGCACCGGCTATGTCCAGCTCAGCCCGAAGACCGCCGACGAGACAAATGCAATCGTCTGGGATGGAGAGAAAGGCTCGTTCATTGTCGGCACGACT
>CAVBPI010000033.1:7239-12987 GCA_963596955.1 bacterium
CCCGCAATACTCTTCCGCCGTCTCGAAAGTGCAGGAATCAAGAATAACCCAGCCCCCCCCGATGGCAGTGACGACGACGGGAAAGATGACGGCAAGGACGACGGAGACAACGACAATCCGAACCCAAGCCCGAAGCCTGTAAACGCGAAATACGGCTGGTTCGAGCTGCCGGTTACAAACTATGAGGAGTCCGGCAAGTATCTGATTAGCAAGGACGACAACACACTCTACTATGCTCATCATCTGTGCGCCGGCGGAGAAAAGGGTCCGAACGGGAAAACAGCAAGAAATTACACGACTTGTTACAGCAGTAAATATCACTGTCCCGTTTGGGTCGCAGCACCGAAGCATTCCATGTACGAAGGTTCAATAGGCCGACAAAGCAGTTATAGCCCAGACCCGGATATTCCATCAGATATACAGGTATGCAAATGGACCGGCTATACTCGTGGTCATATGTTAGGATCATCGGATAGACAAAGTTCAACACAAACGCGAAATCAAGTCTATTACTACTCGAATATAGCCCCGCAAGTTCAAGCAAATTTCAATACAGGGGGAGGAGCATGGAATAATCTCGAAGATTACTTTGTTGATTATCAAGTATGTTCAGACACACTATATGCTGTCATAGGTTGCTATTTTGACAAATTTACGGATAAGTACGGAAAAACGACAGAACCCGCAACAATCGCCAAAGGAACTGCATATCCGACAATGTTCTACTATGTACTTCTCCGGACAAAGAACGGCAACACGAGGAAATCCGTGGCACAATGCTCTGCAAATGAGTTGAAATGTGCAGCATTTGTACTTAGGCACACAATGGAGAAAGGTCACAAGGTCCAGGCGCAAGACATGATGACAGTCGAGGAACTTGAGAAACTTACAGGGTTCACCTATTTCCCTAATGTGCCTAACGCGCCGAAGAATGTCGCCAAGGCTTCCGACTGGGGTCTGTAAAACACAGCAAAAGCCCTCACTCCGTCGGTTCAGAAACCACCACGCGCTCGATGCGGCGCGGGACGGAAGTGAGAATCTCATAAGGAATGGTGCCGAGAATGTCCGCGAGTTCGGAGATTGTCGGCTCCTTTCCGAATATGGTCACGGTGTCGCCCACCTGCGCCGGCACGCCCGTGATGTCGAGCATACACATATCCATGCAGATGTTCCCGATTGTCGGCACGCGCCTTCCGTTCAGGAGGAAGGAACAGTGTCCGCAGCCCAGGTGGCGGTCAATCCCGTCGGCATAGCCCACCGGAATGGTCGCTATGACAGTTCCCTCCGGAGCAATCTGTCCGTGACGTCCATAGCCTATGGTTCCGTCCGCCGGCTTGAGATGCTTGATTTGCAGAATCTTGCACTTGAACGACGCGACCGGGGCAAGCTTCACTCCCGGCAGCGCGCTGATGCCGTAAATACCGATGCCGAGGCGCACCATGTCGTACTGGTACTCCGGGAACCTCTCGATTCCCGCGGAGTTCAGGATGTGCCACATCGGTCTGTATCCCAAGGACTCCGTCAGCGCCGTCGCGTTGCGTCCGAACATCTCAATCTGCCCGAGAGTGAAACTGTCGCTGGACGGGTCCTCCGCGGCCGCAAGGTGCGAGAATATCGACTTCACCTTCACGCGGTCGGTCGAGGCAAGATACTCCTCAAGCTCTCCCAGTTCGGAAGTCATGAACCCGAGACGGTGCATTCCGGTGTCGAGCTTAATGTGAACCGGGTAATTGTGCACGTCACGCTGCTCAAGTATGTCACAGAGAGCCTTCAGCGAGCAGAGGTTCGGAATGCTCGGCTCAAGGTTGTTGTCGATAATCTCGTTGAAGAAGTCGGTTCCGGCGGTGAGCACCAGAATCGGCTTGTGAATCCCCGCCGCGCGGAGCTCCATTCCCTCGACCGGATAGGCCACGGCAAGGTAGTCCGCCCCGGCCTTCTCCATCAGACGGGAGAACTCCACCGCCCCATGTCCGTAGGCATTCGCTTTCACGAGCACGAGCAGTTTGGTTGCAGGTTTGAGCAATCCTCTGAAATACTTATAGTTAGACTCGCAGTCCGGCAGGCTCAGCTCCAGCCGCGAGAAATCATCCTCTCCGAACATATATTTATTTCTCCATATCCTTCAAATTCTCTTCAAATCCGCCACAACCCGTCAAATACGACGGATTCACACGAAACAGGGTGCAAAAGTACCATTTTTTAATGAATTTCCGTTGTTTTTTCTGCACAAGCCGAAGATTTGCACGGCTTTTGCCATATTGTCAACGGTTCGGGCAATCAAAATCGGGATTGCCGGCTGTTACAATAAAGTAAAGAAACATGACGACAAATTATCTTTTCCTTGCAGAAGGATATGAAATTGCGGAGGCGATGTGTCCCGTGGATATGATGACGCGCGGAGGGCTCGCGGTAAAAACGGTTTCGCTCACGGAGGAGAGGCTCGTGAAGAGCTCCCACGGAATCGGAGTCACGGCGGATCTGAGCTGGAGCGAGTTCTTGGAAGAGCTTGACTCACAGGGAATTGACGGGCAGGGCGTGCTTGCCTTTCCGGGCGGGATGCCGGGTTCGACAAATCTTGCGGACAAGGCGGAACTGCTGGATATAGCGCAGAGGCACTTCGACAAGGGCGGAATCACAGCCGCAATCTGCGCCGCCCCGAGCGTGGTTCTCGGCAGACTGCATGGCATCGGCGGCAGGAAGATGTGCTGCTACGCCGGCTTCGAGAAGGCACTTGAGGATGCCGGAGCTTTCGTGAGCACGGAGGCCGGCGTGGTCATTGACAGGAACCTCATCACTTCGCGGGGAGCCGGACACGCAATTGCGTTCGGACTCGCGATTGTTGCCGCAGCTGCAGGACAGGCCAAGGCGGACCGCGTCGCAAAGGCCATTATGTTGTAGCACAAACAAAAAAAACTGAATATGAGCATTTGGATAATAGTAATCGCTGTGATGCTGATAAGCTTCGCCATCCAGCAGGTTTTGGAAAGCAAGTTCAACAAGTACTCCCAGATTCCCAATCCGGCGGGACTGACAGGCGCACAAGTCGCCCAGAAGATGCTTGACTGGTACGGAATCTCCAACGTGCAGGTGCGCCGCACCAACGGCATGCTTACCGACCATTTCGACCCGAGGACAAAGACCGTGAACCTCAGCGAGGGAGTCTATTCCAGCACCTCGATAGCCGCCGCGGCAGTAGCCGCCCATGAGTGCGGTCATGTCGTTCAGTACGCGCAGGGCTATGCTCCGGTCAAGCTCCGCAGCGCCCTCGTTCCGGTCGTGAACTTCAGCAACATGACGGTGCAGTGGGTGCTCCTCCTTGGTGTGCTGCTTGTAAATTCCATTCCGGCAATACTCTGGGTCGGCATCGGCCTCTTCGCCATGACGACGCTCTTCAGCCTCGTGACCCTTCCTTGCGAAATCAACGCAAGCGCAAGGGCAGTCAGCTGGCTCAGCGGCTCGGGCATCGCCGACGAGCGCACCCGTCCGATGGCAGTTGACGCCCTCAAGTGGGCAGCCTACACATACGTCATCGCGGCCATCGGCTCCATCGCAACGCTTCTATATTATATAGGTATAGCCACAAGAAGGAGATAAGCCGCAACGACAGGCTGCCGTCCTGCGCGAGGAGCCTAAGCAAGGGCATAACTACAAAAAAGGAAACAATCGAAAAAGGGGTTCGGCTATTCAAGCCGGGCCCCTTTTTCATCATAGAATTCATTCTGCAGGACGGTGAAGTCCGTGGATGTCTCCATCTTCAGCCTGCACCGGTACTTCTTCTTCCACCTGTCAAGGATGCTCCCCTTGAAAAGTCCTTCCGACTTTGCCAGATAGGCGCCCAGAATAGGGCCTACCCTCAGCGTTAGATCCGTGATATGTTTGTCGTTCACATAGCACGCGAGCTTCCTTTCAATGTCCTCGTCTATCACAATGCTCGAAGAAATCTTTCCGGTGCCGTGACATACCGGACAAACCTCCAGAGTGTTCAGCTCGATTGCCGGCCGCACTCTCTGGCGGGTAATCTGCATCAGGCCGAACTTGGTGAGCGGCAGCACGTTATGCTTCGCCCTGTCCCCTTCCATCAGCTGCTGCATATACTTGAAGAGCTGGTTGCGGTGCTCGCCTGTCTCCATGTCGATGAAGTCGATGATGACGATTCCGCCCATGTCCCGCAGCTTCAGCTGGCGGGCAATCTCCTCCGCTGCATAGCAGTTTACATCGAAGGTGTTCTGTTCCTGTTCCTTGTTCTTGGCTCTCGTTCCGCTGTTCACGTCAACCACATGAAGCGCCTCCGTGTGCTCGATGACGAGATAGGCGCCCTGCCTCAGCGGCACGACCTTTCCGAAGGAACTCTTAATCTGACGTGTGACCTCATAATGGTCGAAGATAGGTTCCTTGCCCTCATAGAGCTTCACGATTTTCTCCTGTTCCGGAGAGATGAGCGAGATGTACTTCAGGGTCTCCTCGTAAATCTTTTCATCGTTGATGTAGATGTTGCTGAACGAGTCATTCAGGAGATCCCTGAGGATTGTGGTGGTCTTGCTGTACTCGGTGAAGAGCAGCTGCACCTTCTTGGACGAGGCGATCTTTTTCCATGAGCTCTCCCATTTCTCGATGAGAGACATCACCTCGGCGTCAAGCACCGCAGCGTTCCTTCCCTCCGCGGCCGTGCGTATGATTGCACCGTAATTGCGTGGAAGTATGCTCTTTACAAGCGTTTCAAGCCTTTTCTTCTCTTCTTTCGAAGCAATTTTCTGTGACACACTGACCTTCTCCGCGAAAGGAAGAAGCACAATGTTGCGTCCTGCCAATGAAATTTCAGCTGTCAGTCTGGAGCCCTTTGTGGAAATCGGTTCCTTGACAATCTGGCAGACTATCATCTGTCCCTGAGTGAGCACGTCCTCGATGCGTCCCTCCTTCGGCAGCGGCTGACCAATCTTTATGTGGGAATATATCCCCTTGAGGTCAGAGTTAGGGTTTGCCCGCTTCACGAATTCGTCGAACGCATTGAAATACAGCCCGAGGTCGAGGTAATGGACGAAAGCCTCCTTCTCGTCTCCGATATCCACGAACGCGGCGTTCAGCGCAGGCAGGATCTTCTTCACCTTTCCGAGATAGACGTCTCCCACCGCAAAGCTGTGCCCGAGGACAGACTCCTTGTTGAACTCAATCAAACGACGGTTTTCCATCAAAGCGATGGAGACTTCCGACGAGCTGACTTCAACCACAAGATCTTTTACGGATTCTTTTCCGGCTTCCATTAAAATTTTATTGACATTAAATTGAAATAAAAGGCCGGCCGCCCGGGCCAGCCTCTGACTTTTATAAGATGCCTTGATTAAGACACACCAGGCTACTTCTTCTTATGCCTGTTCTTGCGCAATCTCTTCTTGCGCTTGTGCGTCGCCATCTTATGCCTCTTATGCTTTTTTCCGTTTGGCATGATGTAATGAGTTTAAGATATTAGTTATTTCTTAATCTGCTTCACGAATGACTTTGACGGCTTGAATGCCGGAATGTCATGTGCAGGGATTGTAATTGTAATCTCCTTGGTGATGTTGCGCGCGGTCTTCTCAGCCCTGTGCTTGATGATGAAGCTACCGAATCCGCGGAGATAAACCGGCTGTCCCTTTGTAAGTGACTCCTTTACTACCTCCATGAAGCCGTCAACTACTGCGGCTACCTGTTCCTTCTGAACGCCGGTTGACTGTGCAACCTCGTTTACGATTTCTGCCTTTGTCATAATACTTG
>CAVBPI010000034.1:0-12904 GCA_963596955.1 bacterium
GAATACAGCGCAGCCGGAGCGAAGGAGACCATAAGGAACATCAGAGCCGCCATTGAACTTGAGAAATGCATACGCACCCGCAGCGGTCAGTTTGACCTTGGACTGACTGGAAAAATGTCATGCGGTCTCGAAAGTCACCTCGACTATATCCCGCGCGAAACCGACGACACGCACATCGCCGTCGATTTGATTGACCACGACTTCGCGCTCCCGTCAAACTGGTACAGTGCCGAACTCAACGCCGGCTACACATGGAAGCTCAGGCATGACCGGTCACTAAATCTCCACGGCAAGGCTTTCATAAAGGATTCCAGCCGCGACCGCCGCAGCAAGGAGGACAGCGGTCTTGAAATCGACAACACGCCCGGCCGCTGGTGGCGTTCCGGCTGCCTCCTCTCCGTCGGCCTCCGATTCTGACAACCGCTTATTCAGCCGAATTTGGCAAAATTTTTAGAAATCGGCTGAATAAAAAGGTGCTTATCCAGCCGATTTCGATAAAAATTCAGGAATTCGGCTGGATAAGGCGACTGTAACCAACGAAACTCAATTAAATCGAGAAAGCGTCAAATCCGCCATCGACGACGCATACGGTTCCTGTCACTGCCTTTGAGGCGTCGGAGGCGAGGTAGTGGAGCGTGCCGACAAGCTCGTCCGGCTCAAGGAAACGTCCGATAGGCGTATGGGCGAGGATGGTGTGCGAGCGCTGCGTAAGGGAGCCGTCCTCGTTGGTGAGGAGAGCGCGGTTCTGATTGGTGAGCAGGAAGCCCGGAGCAATCGCGTTGACGCGCAGTCCCTCTCCGAATTTCATCGCCAGCTCGGCGCAGAGGTATTTCGTCCAGTTCGCGACCGCAGCCTTTGCAACGCCGTAGCCGGCGACGCGGGTGAGAGGACGGAGAGCCGACTCGGAGGCGAAGTTGATGATTGAGCCCTTGCCGGCCTCGGCCATCGACTTGGCAAAGACCATTGTCGGGATTATGGTGCCGAAGAGGTTCAGTTCGGTGACCTTCTTCACCGCATCCACGTCAAGGTCGAAGATGGTCTTGTCAGGCGGTACGGTCGCAGAGGCCATGTTGCCTCCGGCGGCGTTCAGAAGGACATCTATCCTGCCGTATTTTTCGACAATCTGCTCGTAGTTGTGCTCAAGAACGGACTTGTCGAGCACGTTGGTCGGAAAGAACACGGCCTCGCCGCCGTCCTTGCGGATTTCCTCGACGAGCTTCACCCCTATCGCGGAGGCACGCTCAAGGTCAAGCAGCACCACCTTGCAGCCCTGTGCCGCGAAATATTTTACAATTGTGCTTCCGAGCACGCCGCAGGCTCCGGTCATCACCACGACCTTGCCCTTTACGTCAAAAAGATTCTGTGTCATATTTTATTTCTCTAATGTTCTGATAATACCTTCCTGTAGTCCCCGTAATTCCGCCAGGCTGCGCATACGCCCGTAGCAGGAATAGCCCGGGTTGGACCTGCGGCCGAGGTCGTCGCACATCTGATGGCCGTGGTCCGGGCGAACCGGCAGGCTCACCCCGCGTCTCTGCTCGACCTCAAGCAGCGCCTTCATCATGCCGTACATATCCACGTCGCCCTCAAGCAGGTTCGCCTCGTAGAAGTTGCCCTCGGCGTCACGCTTGGTTGTGCGCAGGTGCACGAAGCCGACCCTGTCGCCGAACTCCCGCATCATGGCCACGCAGTCGTTGTCCGCCCGCACCCCGAACGAACCCGTGCAGAGGCACAGCCCGTTCGACTGGTTCGGAACAGCTGCAATCAGTTTCCTGAAGTCCTCCGCAGTGGAGAGGATGCGCGGCAGTCCGAGCAGCGAATAAGGCGGGTCGTCCGGATGAATCACCATCACGGAGCCGCACTCGTCCGCAACCGGACAGACCTGCTGCAGGAAAAATATGAGGTTCTCGCGCAGCTGCTCCTCGGTCACCCCGTCGTAGCGTGAGAGCGCCTGGCGGAACTGCTCAAGGGTGAAGCTTTCCTCGCTTCCCGGAAGTCCGGCAATCATATTCCTCGTAATCAGCTGAATCTCAGCCTCGTCCATCTTCTCGTAACGAGCCTTCGCCACCGCAATCTCCTCCTCGGACCACTCGTCGAACGCAGCCTTGCGGCCGAGGATGAAAAGGTCGAACGCCATGAACGCCGCCTTCTCGAACCGCAGCGCTCGCGAGCCGTCAGGCATCACGAACTGAAGGTCGGTCCTCGTCCAGTCGATGACCGGCATGAAATTGTAGGTTATGACATGGATTCCGCACTCGGCGAGGTTGCGTATGCTCTGCTTGTAGTTCTCTATATATTTAAGGTATGCCCCCTCGCGGGTCTTTATATGCTCATGCACGGGCACGCTCTCGACGACGCTCCATTTCAGCCCTGCCTCAGCGATAAGTTCCTGCCTCTTTCTGATTTCCTCGACAGTCCAAACTTCCCCGTTCGGAATATGATGCAGGGCGTGGACAATGTCGGTCACTCCCGCCTGCTTGATGTAACTCAGGCTCACGGGGTCATTCGGCCCGTACCACCTCCAGCTTTCAGTCATTCGAATCATAAGACACATATTTTTCACAAATTTAACAATGTTTTTTCATTTCCGTGTACGAGCACGGAAACATTTCGGATAATTTGCTAATTTTACGGAAAATTTGCCGTTTAAGGACATGAAAAATTCCATAGTTACAATCAGCGACGTGGCGAAGGCAGCGGGAGTCACGAACGGAACGGTTGACCGGGTGCTGCACGAGAGGGGCGAAGTGTCGAAAAAGACGCGGGAGAAAGTGCTCAGGGTCATCGAGGAACTCGGTTATCAGCCGAACGTCTATGCGTCGATGCTGGCGAAGAACAAGTCGCACAGGATTGCCGTCCTGCTTCCGAAATATCGGGACGGCGAGTTCTGGGAACTTGCGCACATAGGCGTCGAGAAGGCGAGGGAATATGCCGGACGCTTTTCCGTGAACGCCGTCGAGTGCCTGTATGACCAATATGACGTCGATTCGTTCATCGCCGAATGCCGCAGGGTCATAAAGGAAGGATATTCCGGAGCGATAATAGCCCCGATGTTCCTCGACGCCACACGCACCGTGGCTGTGGAGATGGAGGAGGCGGACATCCCATACGTCATACTGAACACGAGCGTGAGCGGGGTCTATGGACACCTCGCCTACTTCGGGCAGCCCATCTATGACAGCGGCGCGTTCTGTGCGGATATGCTCATGTCAGGCTCGGCGGAAGGAAGCCGCGGTACCGTCCATCTCGTAAGAATCGAGCGCGACGTCAAGGGACTGTCCGACCCGTCGCAGGAACGCCGCCGCGGATTCATGGACTATCTCGCCGCGCACTTCCCGGAGACTGAGGTGCGGAACGTCGTCATAAACCCGAACAATCCCGACGAGGCGCACAAGGCGATGGACGACGCATTCTCCCTCGTCACGGGATGTCCGAACGTAGTGACCCTCAACTCCCGCATCTACCTCGTAGCCGACTATCTGCGCGAACGCGGCCTCAAGGGCTGGAACGTCATTGGCTACGACGTGCTCGAAAGGAACATGACCGCCCTGAAGGACGGCTATGTGAAGTATCTCATCGCCCAGCACTCCGACCGCGACGCCTATGAAGCAGTCACCGTCCTCACCGACTTCCTCGTCCTCGGCAAGCGTCCCGACCACCCCGACAACTTCAGCTCCATCGACCTCCTCTCCCGCTACAACTGCAGGTTCTATTAGCAGGAATCGTTTATGCAGCATTCGGCTGTTTGTCTTTAATCCTTGAGGCATCCGACAGGCACGACATAAACTCCGTCATCCCGTCTATAGGCGTATGGCCCTACGGCCGTGAGCACCATGAGGAACGACGGCTTTTTCATTCGTTCTGGATCGATTTTTTCTTCAAGGGCTTTAAGTGTGCCGACACCTTCGTCTATCAGATTGTCCCCTCCTATCTTGATTTCAATCAGCCCGTAATTCCCGTTTCTCAAGTGCACGACGGCATCGCATTCCAGACCGTTTTTGTCACGGTAGTGATAGACATTCCCGTTCAGGGCTTCCGCATACACTCGAAGGTCGCGGACGCAAAGGGTCTCGAATATCAGTCCGAACGTATTGAGGTCGTTAATCAGGTCTTCGGGGCCGAGACCGAGAGCCGCCGTGGCTATGGACGGGTCGGTGAAGTACCGTGTGTCCGAAGTTCGTATTGCCGTTTTTGACCTCAGATTCGGATTCCATGCCTCGGAATCCTCGATTACAAAGATTTTCTTGAGCGCTGAAATGTATGAGGATATGGTGTCTTCATCAAAACTGTCGGACTCGTTAGAAACCAGATCCGCCTTTATCGTTCCATAAGAGGCTTGCGTCCCCTGATGACGTGCGTATGACCGCAGGATTCTGTGCGTGCGTACAGCATCCCTATTGATGCCGTCAACCATTGATATATCCCTTTTCTCTACGGCGTCAATATAGTCAAACGCCTGATCAAGGGCAATGTCCTCGTCCATATTGACAGCAAGCGGCCAACCTCCTCGGCAGGTGAGAAAAGCCATCCTTTCCAAGTCGGCAGATGTTTCGCCGCTGATTGCTCCCGGTGCCGTAAATAACTCTCCAAAAGAAACTTCTCCGGTAGAGTCTCCGGATTCCCATAATGACATTGGCCTCATCTTGAGCCATCCTATTCTTCCTGTACCAGAATGTATGACTTCGCTCATGTCGGCAGGGACAGATGAGCCTGTCAGAATGAAAAGCCCGAGTTCCGAACTGTGATCCGCCTCAAAACGGATGCTGTCCCACAAACCGGGCGCGACCTGCCACTCATCAATCAGTCTCGGATGGTCGCCTTTCAGAAGAATTGATGGATTTATCTTTGCCAATTGCCTGTTTTGCCCTATCTTTCCACTTTCGGACATATATAGGACGCTCTTGGCAATCTGCTCGGCGGTGGTGGTCTTGCCGCACCATTTCGCACCTTCCAGAAGCACCGCTCCTTTCCCGGCCAGTTTCCTTGCCAGAAGTCTGTCCGCTATCCTGCTTTTGTAATCAGTTTTCATCCTTAATCTGGAATAAGTTTCGTCTTCCGCAAAGATAAGGCTAAATATCTGATTTTCCAAGAGAATGCCGACCCGTTCGGTCATTTGGCGCAAATTCGTTCGGTTGTTTGGCGCAATTTTGTTCGGTCATTTGGCGCGATCCCGTTCGGTCATTCGGCATCGACGACCTTGTAGCGAGGGACGAAGGCCTTCATCAGGAACCAGCCGATGAGGTAGGCGAAGGCGCAGATGCAGAAGACTATGAAGTAGCCGGCGCTCTTGCCCTCGAAGCCGAGGAAATGGAGGCCTACCTTGTCCGACCAGACGAAGAGCTCGCCGGCGGACTTCTGCATAATCATGGAGCTGATGCCGCCCGCCATTCCGCCGATGCCGGTGACCGTGGCAATCGCCGATTTAGGGAACATGTCGCTTACCGTCGTATAGACATTCGCGGACCAGGACTGATGCGCGGCGCATCCTATGCCGATGAGGATGGTCGGGAACCATGGGGATATGGTGCCGAGGGGCTGCGCGAGGAGCACGCATATAGGGAATATGGCGAAGATGAGCATCGCCTTCATCCTTGCCGAATAGGGGTCAAACTTGCCGCCACGGCTCATCGCCTTGTTGATGAAGAGGGTCGGGAGCTTGCCGCCGACGATGGAGAGCATCGTTATGGCGTAGAGGGTGAATATCAGCGCCATGCCGAGAGGTTCGGTGGTCTTGATGCCAAACTGCGAGTTGAGGTAGGACGGGGTCCAGAAGAGGAAGAACCACCACACGCCGTCGGCCATGAAGCGTCCGGAGATGACCGCCCAGGTCTGACGGTATTTCAGCGCCTGCCAAATGGAGATTTTCGTCGCGGAATCCTGCTGCGGCTTTTCCGGTTCAGCCTCGATGACCTTGTCCTGCTCGATGTATTCGAGTTCGGCCTTGCTCACGAACTTCGACTTTTCCGGCTTCTCATAGACGAAGACCCAGATTCCCATCCAGATGAATCCGAGGACTCCGATGATGATGAATGCCATCTCCCAGCCGCAGGCCTTCGCGAGCAGAGGAATCGTGAGAGGGGCTATGAGGGCGCCGATGGACGCGCCGGCATTGAAGATTGAGGTCGCGAAGGCGCGGTCCTTCTTCGGGAAGTACTCCGCCGTGGTCTTGATTGCCGCAGGGAAGTTGCCGGCCTCACCGAGCGCGAGGACGCTGCGGGCCACGAGGAAGCAGTACATGCTCACGGTCGAAATCAGCACCGCAACATCACCTGTAGCCTGCATGAGTTCCGCCGCGCTGTGCAGTCCGACGACGCTCTCGGTGATGACTCCGCAGAAGGCGTGGAGGCAGGCTCCGGCCGACCATATTCCAATGGCCCAGAGGTATCCCTTCTTCGTGCCCATCCAGTCGATGAAGCGTCCGGCAAAAAGCATACAGACGGCATAGACTATTGAGAATATGGATGTTATCGTCCCGTAATGGGATTCGTCCCAATGAAACTCCGGCTTTATGAACTCGTCCCATGTGAGGGAGAGCACCTGGCGGTCGAGATAGTTGACGGTGGTCGCGAGAAAGAGCATCGCGCAGATTACCCACCGGAAATTGGTCATTTTGTCCTTGTTGGCCATAGTATTTCGTGTTATATGAATATGCGGTGCCGAGACACAGGGATGCTCCGGAGCCTGAAGGTGTTACTTACGCACTTCGGCGATTATTTTCAGAGAATCGCAGCAAAGCCTGGTGACTGTCGCCCAGTCGCCTGCCTTCACGACATCCTTAGGGAAGAGGTTGCTGCCCATGCCCACGCAGGAAGCGCCGGCCTTGAACCAGGCCTTGAGGTTCTCCGCCTCGGGCTTCACGCCGCCGGTCACGAGAATCTGAGTCCATGGCATCGGAGCCTTGACGCCCTTCACGAATGCGGGGCCGAGCACATCGCCGGGGAAGGCCTTGCAGATGTCGCAGCCGGCCTCCTGAGCCAGGCCTATTTCAGTCGCGGAGCCGCAGCCCGGAATGTACGGGACGCAGCGGCGGTTGCATATCGGCGCGACTGCCGGGTTGAAGAGCGGGCCAACGATGAAGTTGGCGCCTTCCTGAATGTAGAGCGCCGCCGTCGGGGCATCGATTATGGAACCGGCGCCGAGAATCATTCCCGGAAGCTCGGCGTTCGCGTATTTCACCAGCTCCGAGAACACCTCGTGGGCGAAGTCGCCCCTGTTGGTGAACTCAAATACCCTTATGCCGCCGTCATAGCAGGCCTTGAGCACTTTCTTGGAAGTCTCCACGCACGAGTTGTAGAACACCGGCACCAGTCCGGTCGAAACTGCGGTCGAAATGACCTGAATCTTACTGTATTTAGCCATACCTTAATAATTTACATAAAAACATTTTGTCGGCAATCAAAAACCGGCTCAATGGAATATTTCCATATTGTCAATCGCCGCCGTTCCACGGTCAATCGCAACGCGAAGTTCGGACGCATCCGTCGCCGGGAAAGAGACTTCACGTCCGCCGCCTCCGCAGCCTTCCGCACGTCCGACGGTGAGGAACTGGCCTCCGCCGCTCGTAATCTGAACGGTGATGTCGGCATCGGTGCCGGGGCCGAAGCAGATGCGGACTCCCTTGACGCTGCCACTGATCGGAACGGTAAGGAAATCACCCTTGCCCAGCTGGGCCGGATAGAGCGACTCATTTTCGGCATCCGCAGCGGACGGCGCAACGCTTCCGCGTCCGGAAGAAGGGTCAATGACGGTGAGCTTAGACTTCAGGCGGATGTCGGTCGAGGACGCTCCCGCCATAATGATGAAGTCTCCCGGCTCCACCACGCGGTTCATGTCCCTGTCCAGCATCGACAGGTCTTTCGGAGTGAGGACGAACTCGACGGACTTCGTCTCGCCCGGCTCAAGGGAAATCCTCTCGAAGCCGCGGAGAACCTTCTCGTAGGCAGTCAGCGAGGCGAGGCAGTCCTCCACATAGAGCTGGACGACCTCGTCGCCGCGTACCTTGCCGGAGTTAGTCACGCTGAACGAGACGCGGACGGAGTCGGTCGGGGCAATCGACGCTGATGAAAGACGGATGTCGGAATATTCGAAAGTCGTATAGGAAAGTCCGTATCCGAAGTCGTAGAGAGAGCCGTTGACGCGGCTTGCCCAGCCGTTCGGGCCAAGCTCCTTGCGCCCATCGACCTGAGAGGCTCTCTTGCACGGGAAATTGAACGGAATCTGCCCGACAGTGCGCGGGAAGGTGACGGTCAGCTTTCCGCCCGGGTTGTACTCACCGAGCAGGGCCATTGCCACTGCCGTGCCGCCGTGCGCTCCCGGATACCATGCCTCCAGAATGGCGTCGGCCACCTTGTCCGCATAGTTCACGGAAAGCGGGCGTCCGTTTATGAGCACGACAATCACAGGCTTGCCGGTCTTCTTCACCTCCTTAAGAAGCAGGTTCTGCCTGCCCGGAAGTTCGAGAGAGGAGCGGCTCTTGTTCTCTCCGCAGGTCCTCGGGCCGCCTCCGAGCACAAGCACGGCGACATCGGACGACTCGGCGGCCTTCACCGCCTCGGCAATCCCCGCAAGCTCCTCCTCGTCAGGGTCGGTCGGAAGAATCTCCGACTCCGGCCAGGTCTTATCGACAAGATCGCAGCCCTTGGCATAGACCACCTCCGCCTTGCCCTCAAGAGCCGTGCGCAGCCCCTTCAGGACGGAGACATTCTCTGTCCCGAGAGGTCCGTAGTGAAGGCTGGCATAGCCGGTGTAGTCCGCGTTGGGGCCTATCACGGCAACGCGGTGCAGCGCCTCCGCATTCAAAGGCAGCGCCTTCCCGTCAGTTCCGAACGGAGAGTCCGAAGCGGCGTTCTTCAGAAGCACGAGAGACTCAAGCGACGCGCGCAGCGCCACCTTGTTGTTCTCGACGCCGTCAACCTCCTCGTCGGCGGCAGCATAGTCAGTCTGGTAGGGGTTGTCGAACAGTCCCACGAGGAACTTCACGCGCAGGATGTCACGAACCCTGTCGTCAATCACCGACATCGGAACCATCCCCTCCTCCACGAGCTCGCGCAGAGGCTGCACATAGCTGTCCGGAGAGCGGAAAGTGCAGCGCACGTTCAGCCCTGCCATCACGCTCCGGCGCACGGCGTCCTTCATGTCTGCAGCCACATTGTGCTTTGAATACAGATATTCCACGGCATCGCTGTCGCTGACGACATATCCCCGGAACCCGAATTCCCCGCGAAGCCTTTCAGTCAGCCAGTAATGGCTGCCCTCGACAGGCTCGCCGTCATAGTCGTTGTAGGAAGCCATCGCCCCGAGCAGTCCGCCCCGTGAGATGACCTCGCGCCACGGCCACACATGGATGTTCTCCACCTCGTGCGGAGCCATCTGAGGGTCCACCCGGGCCATTCCCTCGCGCGCGCCCTTGTTGTTGGAGTAGGCGATGTAGTGCTTCGCGGTAGCAGCCACCTGAAAGTCGGTCTGCATTCCGAGGGTCATCTGCACACCGAGCTCGCCCACGAGATAGGGCGACTCGCCATAGACCTCCTCGTAGCGGCCCCAGCGCTGGTCGCGCCCCACGTCCAGAATCGGCGCATAGACATTGGTGTAGCCAAGAAGCCTGCCCTCGCGTCCGGTGATGTAGCCCACCCTGTGAATCAGCTCCCTGTCCCAGGTATGCCCCAGACCAAGCTGGGTCGGGAAATTGGTCGCCCGGTAGGCCTCCACTCCGCGTATTCCCTCGTTCGTGAAATCGGTCGGAATGCCGAGGCGCGTGTCCTCGACGAAGAAGCGCTGCACCTCGTTCATGGCAGCGGCGTGGGTCGAGGCCGGCCAGAGATAGGGGCTGTACATCTCTATCGGCATTCCCCACTGGCGGAACGCGTTCAGATGCTCGTCAATCGCGCCAATCCCGTCCTTCCACAGCTTCTCCTTCCACTGAGGAGTCGGAAGCGGGTCCGAAAGCACGCGCCCGTAGCCATACAGAGTGACCATCTGGCAGGTCTTCTCATCCGTCGTCATCCGCGAGAGCAGGTCCTCCACCCTCGCGTCAATGTCGGCCGACGGGTCTTCATAGACATCCTTGACCCCGTTCTTGTTGAAGTCGATCCAGCCCTTGTGGTACATTTTCCTGTTCTTCGTCCTGAACTTGAACGCCGGCTCGGCGGCGAAGGAATCAATGGCGAAATAATTGATAGCGAAGGGAATAAGAGCCGCGCCGCACAGCGACGCCTTTACGAGAACACCGGATTTCATCTTTCTGTCAAAGTCCTTATGTGTGTAACCAATTTATATGAACCAGAGGAGAATTACCTTGACACCCTTCCGGAGCCGTTGCCGTTCATGAGCGTCTCCACCTCCTTGACGCTCACGCGGTTGTAGTCGCCCTCAATCGTGTGCTTGAGGCAGGATGCCGCCACGGCGAAGTCGAGAGCCTTCTGGCAGTCGCCCGCGTAGTTAAGCAGTCCGTAGATGAGCCCGCCGCCGAAAGAGTCGCCGCCGCCGACGCGATCGACGATGTCCGTGATGTCGTAGCGCCTTGAGGCGAAGAGAGTCCTGCCGTCATAGAGGACCGCGCCCCACGTGTTGTGGTCGGCATTCACCGAACCGCGCAGGGTAATCGCGACCTTCGAGGCCTTAGGGAACTTGTCCATCAGCGACCTGGCGACAAACTCGAACTTCGCCGTGTCAATCACTCCCGCCTCGGCGTTGAATCCCTCCGGCTTGATGCCGAAGACCTTCTCCGCGTCCTCCTCGTTGCCTATAATCACGTCGCAGCCCGCCACGAGAGCAGGCATGACCTCAGAGGCCGTCTTGCCGTATTTCCAGAGATTCTTCCTGTAGTTGAGGTCGCAGGAAACCTTCACCCCATGGCGGGAAGCAGCCTCGATGGCCTCCAGACACACATCCGCCGCGCCCTGGCTGATTGCCGGAGTGATGCCGGTCCAGTGGAACCAGTCCGCGCCCTCGAACACCTTGTCCCAATCAATCATGCCCGGCTTAATCTCGGCGATTGAAGAGTGCGCACGGTCGTAAATCACCTTGCTCGGACGCGAAACGGCACCCTTCTCTATATAATAGATGCCGACCCTGTCTCCGCTCTCGATGCAGAACTCCACCCCTACTCCGAGCCCGCGGAGTTCAGCAAGGCAGGCCTTGGCTATGT
Source organism: bacterium (assembly GCA_963596955.1). Lineage (GTDB taxonomy): Bacteria > Bacteroidota > Bacteroidia > Bacteroidales > UBA932 > Cryptobacteroides. The sequence continues at coordinate 11,147 of CAVBPI010000034.1, forward strand.
CGTTCCCCGGAAGCGCCGTCACAAAGTGCGCGTCCTCACCGTAGTTCGCGAGAGAAACGGCGACGTTAGCCTCCCCTCCTCCGAACGTTGCCTCATATTCATGAGCCTGTGTAAATCTGAGATGTCCCGGCGTCGCGAGCCTGAGCATAATCTCTCCGAATGTAACTATCTTTGCCATATATTACGATATATCAATAAATTATCGACGATTCAGGATATATGTCCCGAGGAACCCGATGTATCCGGTGACAAAAATAGATATTTTTATTCAAATTCCGTGTGCGTACACGGAAATATTTTTATAAATTTGCAAAAACTCCGAAATTTTTGGTTTCAACTCAAAATTCACTTGGGAATATGGAAAACTTCATCAACGACGATTTTCTTCTCGGGAACGAATATGCCCGCGAACTCTATCACGAAAGCGCTGAAAAACAACCGATTATAGACTATCACTGCCATCTGGTGCCGCAGCAGGTGGCCGAAAACCGCCGCTTCGCCGACATCACTGAGGTCTGGCTCGGTGGCGACCACTACAAATGGCGCGCGCTCAGGGGCAACGGGGTCGGCGAGGACTACATCACGGGAAGCCGCAGCAGCTGGGAGAAGTTCGAGAAATGGGCGGAGACTGTGCCATACACCATGCGCAACCCGCTCTACCACTGGACGCATCTCGAACTCGCGAGGGTTTTCGGGATTTATGACATTCTGAAGCCGGAGACCGCACGGGGCATCTATGACAGGTGCAACGAGCTGCTCGCCACGGAGGATTTCCGCGCACAGGCGCTGATGCTCAAGTTCAGCGTGGAGACCGTCTGCACGACCGACGACCCGACTGACTCGCTGGAATGGCACAGGAAGATTGCGGAGCATCCGTTCGGGGTGCAGGTGCTGCCGACATGGAGGCCGGACAAGGTGATGGGAGTGGATGCTCCGGAAAGCTTCGCGGCATACGTCGGAAGGCTCGCCGAGGTCTCAGGAGTCGGAATCACGGGCTATCAGGATCTTCTTGACGCCCTCCGGAAGCGCCACGATTTCTTCGCCCGGATGGGCTGCCGCCTTTCAGACCACGGCCTCGACACCTTCTACTCGGACGACTGCCCGCGTGAGGAGGCCGACCGCATCTTCCGCAAGGCTCTGGGCGGACAGGCTCCGGATGCCGCCGAAGTCTCGAAGTTCAAGAGCGCGGTGCTGTTCGACCTCGCGGCCATGGACTGCGAAAGCGGATGGACCCAGCAGTTCCACATCGGTCCGAACAGGAACAACAACCGCAGGATGTTCGAGAAGCTCGGCCCGGACACGGGCTTCGATGCCATTGACGACAAGCCTGTCGCGGCCGCTGGTCACAGGTTCTTCAGCAACCTCGCCTACGAGGACAAGCTCGGAAAAACCATACTCTACAACCTCAACCCGAAGGACACCGAGGTGTTCGCGACCATGGCCTACACATTCAACGACGGCACTGTTCCGGGGAAGATGCAGTACGGCGCGGCATGGTGGTTCCTCGACCAGGAGGACGGAATGCGCAGGCAGATGAACGCCCTCTCCTCCCTAGGCCTTCTCAGCCGCTTCGTCGGAATGCTCACGGACTCGCGCAGCTTCCTCTCCTACCCGCGCCACGAGTATTTCCGCCGCATCCTCTGCGCCCTCCTCGGCGAAGACATAGCCTCCGGCCGTCTCCCCAAGTCCGAACTCCCGTTCATTCACAAGATGGTCGGCGACATCTGCTACCGCAACGCCAAGAACTACTTCCAGTTC
>CAVBPI010000035.1:0-12863 GCA_963596955.1 bacterium
AGGTGTCCTACACCATTGACACGACGGTTACTGTCGGCAACTATCCTCTTCTTAACGACTATCCTGAAATCGGGGTCGATAACTACTCGTTTGAGCAGGAAAGGCTTGCCGGATGGATTGCCGACAGTGAGAAGGGCATTAACCACGGCTATCTCACGGATTCATTCACCAGCCTTTTCTCAATCGTGGAAGGCGGAGCAAACGGTACCGGACATTGCCTCAAGGTCGATTTGAGCAAGCTTGATCCGGAGAAGGACGGCGGATTCGCATACGTTTCAGGACGTGACGGCTGGATCAGCAACGCCCATCTTCAGGAAGGAAAGAAATATGAACTCGTATATTGGGTGAAGGGCGAAGGTCTCACCCAGCCGGAGAAATGGTACACCGGCGGAATCCAGATATTCAACTTTATCGCTGACTGGATGTGCTCAGATGTATATGCCTACAAGGTTGTAAGGGATGCCGGAGACGAGGGATATGACTGGACGGATGTATTCCCTGACGTGACCTATACTCCGCAGAGCCAGGACCTTGCCGGTGTCGCCGATTCGACGAACCAGTGGTGGATTGAAGGATGTCAGGCGCTTGAGGGCGAATGGAAGCAGGTAAGACTTGAGTTTACGGCGAGGGGCAACTGCCTCAATGCATATCCTCAGTTCCAGATGTACGCGAGCCATGCTTCTGCGGTGTATTTCGACGAAATCGAAATCAATCAGATAGAGGAAGAATAGTCTTACTATAGAGATTACAAAACAAGACGAATCATTTATGAACAAGCGACTCTTATCGGTGTCATTCCTGCTGCTTCTTCCGCTTCTGTCATTGGCGCAGAATGTTCTCAAGGGTGTGGTCAGGGACACTTCGGGGCAGCCTTTGCCCGGCGTTGCGGTCATCGTCCCGGGGACGTCAACCGGCACGATGACCGGGCCGGACGGCTCATACAGTATCAGTGTCGAAAAGACGGGAGTTAAACTGGAATTCAGTTGTGTGGGATTCGAGACGGTTCCCGCTGTGGCGGGTCAGGACAGTCCTGATGTCGTCATGAAGGAATCCTCACTTCTTCTGGACGAGGCGGTTGCCGTCGGCTACGGCACGATGCGCAAGCGCGATCTCACCGGCTCCGTCGGCTCAGTGAAGGCCGAGAACCTTCAGAACAAGGTCCTTCTTTCCGTCGATGACGCTCTTTCGGGAGGAGTCGCCGGTCTCATGGTGACCTCGTCTTCAGGAAAGCCGGGCGCCGCGTCAAATATGCTCGTGCGCGGTGCCAGTTCCCTCACCGGAAGCACTTCTCCGCTCATCGTGATTGACGGCTTCCCTCTGTTTGACGTGAGCACTAAGGGAGGCGGTCTCACTTCCAACGATGTCGGGATGTCGTCCCTCTCGATGATAAACCCGGACGACATCGCGTCCCTTGAAGTGCTCAAGGATGCGTCGGCCACGGCTATTTACGGAAACAGGGGAGCGAACGGCGTCATTCTCATAACGACAAAGAAAGGACGCGAGCAGGGCGGCAAGATTCAGTACAACACCTATTTCGGCGTTCAGGACATGAACCGCCGCTATGATGTCATGGACATAGAAAGATATGCCCGGTATCAGCTTCTTAACACAGGAAACTCCCTTTTCTACAATCTCAAGACCGGGCAGGCGCGTAACATCGAGGGCGTTCAGTCAGTGAACTGGCAGGACAGGATTTTCCGCACCGGATTCATCCAGAGCCATAACCTTTCCGTTCAGCAGTCAACCGCAAAGACCAATTTCCTCGTTTCAGGCTCGTTTGTTCAGGACAAGTCCGTACTGATTAACACCAACTGGCGCAAGCTCACGGCCAAGGCCAGCGTCGATCACAGCTTCACGCGGTGGCTGAAGGTCGGGCTGGACATAAACTACAGCCGCATGATGGACGACGGAGTCCCTACGGGAGGCTACGGCGTGGGACAGGAGATGGGCGCGATTACGGCCGCGCTTACCATGTGGCCGTTCGACCTTCATGACGACAACACTCTGGCGGCGTTCCGCAGATGCGGCGTGAGTCAGACGGATTTGGAGAACGCGCGTTCCAACGACCACGGCTCTCCGTATGATGTGGCGATGGACACTAAATTGCAGACGAGAATCAGCCGTTCCATCATAAATTCGTATGTGGAGGCAGACATTCTGCCCGACCTTCAGCTGCGAGTGACGTTCGGAGCGGACGACTACAGCTACAAGGACAGGCAATATTACCCTACGACTACTCCTCGCGGATGGTTCTATTCCGGTCAGGGAATAATGACCTCGAATCAGGCGACAAGCTGGATAAACGAGAACACCCTCACATGGAAACCGGTCTTCGGCAAGCACAGACTGAATGTGATGGCCGGAGTTTCGGAGCAGGGGTGGACCGGGTTCTGGGATATGTCGGAGGCCACGAACTTTGACTATGAGGACTTGGGCTTCAACAATATGGCGATGGCCAAGACTTTCAAGAATTATTCAAGCAAGTCTCAGACCCGCTTCGTTTCCTTCATGGTACGCGCCAACTGGTCTTATGACGGGCGCTATGTGCTCACCGCTACTGCCAGACGTGACGGAACGTCGTCCTTCGTCAAGAACAAATGGGGCAACTTCTTCTCCGGGGCGTTCGCGTGGAACATCTCGAACGAGGCCTTCATGCAGGACCAGGATGTCGTGAGCACTCTCAAGCTCCGTCTCAGCGCGGGGCAGGTCGGCAACTCCAACGTGCCTACCAGCGGCTCGTATTCTCAGGTGGAGAACACATTCTATTCGTTCGGCGGCAACGGTGCCGTGGGAGTCAAGCCTTCGTCCCTTGCGAATGAGGAACTCGCGTGGGAGACTACGACTGAAGAGAACGTCGGTCTTGAGCTCGGCTTCTGGAACGACCGTCTCACTTTTAATGCCGATGTCTATAACAAGGTGACTGACGGGCTTCTGCTTGAGGCTCCGGTCGTGAATGTGGCCGGATTTGAAAAGGCATGGCAGAACATCGGAAAGCTCCGCAACAGGGGTGTCGAGCTGAGTCTGAATGCCGGACTTGTCCAGACAAGGGATTTCTCGTGGACATTCAATGCCAACTTCTCACTGAACAGGACGAAGATTCTGGAACTCGGACAGAACGGTGCTCCGATTTACCTCGGTGTCCGCTGTCTTGACAACCAGAACGCGATAATTCTCCGCGAGGGAGGTTCGATAGGCGACATCTACGGGTATGAGACCGTCGGTATCTATGACGGAAGCGATTTCTACGCGGACGGCTACACGCCGCTGCCGGGAGTCGCGATAGAGACCGGCGCGGAGAAGCCGGGGCACATGAAACTGCGCGACACGGACGGGAACGGGCGCATAATACCGGAGGACAGGACTGTGATAGGCAACACGATGCCGGACTTCTACGGCGCGTTCGGAACGGAACTGACATGGCGCGGAATAAGCCTTTATGCGCAGTTCAACTATTCCTGCGGGGCGGACATATATAACGCCAACTACAATGCCCTCTGCAAGTTCAACGCCGAGTGGTACAATCAGATGGGCTTCTACACGGACGGCTGGTCCCTGTCGAACCCGGACGGCAGGATGTTCACGAGCATGACTGCCAACCAGGTCTGCTCCCAGTTCGTCGAGGATGCTTCCTACCTTAGACTCAAGACTCTGCGCCTTTCGTGGACGCTCCCGTCGAAGTGGTTCGGGCCGAAGTCGCACATCGGGATGATTAAGACATATCTGTCCGCCGACAACCTGTTTGTGCTGACGAATTACTCCGGTTATGACCCGGAGGTCTTCTCAAGTCAGAATACTTCCGCATCCTCGTCAGTGCTTACGTCCGGCTTCGACTACGGCGTGTTCCCTCGCGCGAGGATGTTCACACTCGGGTTCAATTTCATCTTCAAATAGACTCAGGAGTATGAAAAAGAAATATATGATTGCACCTCTTGCCGCAGCGGCAATGTGCGTTGGAGCCTGCAATTTCCTCGATGTCCCGTTGGAAAGCACGGTGAGCACGTCGAACTATTACAAGTCGCTTCAGGAATTTGACATGAGCCTTACCGGTGTCTATAACAATCTGATAGACGCCATCGACGACGCCCGCTACGGCAGCTATTTTCAGGGCTTTCTCGTGGTGGGGCGTGTCGGCACGGACGAGATGTACGCGGCCTACAACAACGGTCATGAGGAGAAGGCCTTCTCGGACTACACCTACACGGCGGAGAATGTCTATATCACGCGGCCGTGGTTCATGCTGTACCGGGGAATATACCGCGCAAATGTCATCATAGACCGGCTGACACCGATGGATTTCAGCGACACCGCGGAGAAAAACAGGATACTCGGGGAGTCGTATTTCCTTCGCGCATTCTTTTATTTTCATCTCGTGAGGCTTTATGGCGAGGTGCCGCTGGCGATTCATGAGACCACGGACATAGAGATGCTTGACCTTACGAGACAGCCGATTGCAAAGGTCTATGAACAGATAGAGTCCGACTTCAAGACCGCTGCGGAACTGCTTCCGGAGAACAATGCAAACGGTCGTGCCGGCCGCTATGCAGCAAAGACGATGCTCGGAAAGGCCTATCTTCAGATGTCCGGGGAGCCGCTGAACGATCCGGATGCAGCCGCCAAGTCCGAGGCTGTCCTCAAGGAGGTCATCGGAAGCGGGAAGTACGACTTGGTTACGGACTATTTCGCACAGTTTGACGGCCGTCATGAATATGGAAAGGAATATATCTGGGACATCGAGTTCTGTATGGACGGCACGACCACATACGGCGGTCAGCTCGGCACGACCGAGGGTGTCGAGAATCCGGCGGGCCTTTATTGGACGATGATACGGACATTTCCGAGCTTCTATGATTCATTCGACTCCAAGGACCTCAGGCGTGACAATGTGGCGCGTTTCCGCTTCAAGTACGACGATGCCGGGAATCTTGTGGAGGAGAACTATAAGGACGTGTTCAAGACCGACGAGGAGAAGGCTCGTGACTATTTCTATTGGGCCTACAAGTTCCGTCATCCTCTCGACCCCGCTGACCGCGGGACAGGATGGGCAAACTGGGCGAATCCTATGAACTTCCCCGTGACGAGATATGCAGATGTGCTTCTCATGTATGCCGAGGCGGGGCTGAGGGCCCATGGCACGGCTTCCGCGGAGCAGGTCGAACTTGTCAATCAGGTCCGCAGACGCGGATTCGGCCGACCGATAAAAACCAAGGCTCCGGGCGTTGACTACGACGTTCTCACTCTCGACAGGATTCTTGACGAAAGGAGCTTTGAGCTATGCTTCGAGGGGCACCGCTGGTACGACCTTGTGCGTTTCGGAAAACTTGAGGAGAAGGTCAAGGCAAACTGTCATGAAAACCTCGGGCTGTGCGATTCTGCACGCAACATCAAGCCAAAGCATTTGTTTTACCCTGTGCCGCAGGATGTGATTGACGCATCGAACGGCAAGATAACCCAGACTGAAACATGGAAATAGTCAGAAATCTAAGTTTATTCGCGGCGGTAGCCCTCGCCCTCATGTCATGTGACCGCACGCTGAAGCCTGTCATAAATTCGGACGAGGGTGTCCGTAAGGCAAATCCGATCATTGATACCGACAAATTGGAATATTCCGATGCCGGAGATGTTCAAATCAGCGAGCCGTTCCCGGTCTATGCTACGGCGAACACTCCCAACGGTCAGTTTCTTCTTGACGGAAAGATGACCGTCGGCAAGTTCAACGGTTCGGACAAGTTCACTTCTGTCTGGGCGTCGTCATTCTCGATGATGCAGGGCGGATGCGACACTCCGTGGCTTGAGGACAACATCGAGGGACTGCGGCGCAGCCATATATTCCTCGGCAAGGGGAAGAGCGAGGAACAGGACGGGTTCACGGACGGAGGAATGTGGGCGATAGGTATGCACTCCCTCACGGACGGCAGGATGGCCTGCTTCTTTCATGCAGAGAGCCATTTTGAGAGTGTTCTCGTCACGGCCTACAAGAGCATCGGCGTTTCATATTCCTCTGACGGAGGAAGGACCTGGGACAAGGGAACGATGATTCTGAGCGGGCCGAATCCCAAGCCTGCCAATCTGGAAACCGGAGGCCGTTCATACGGTCTTGGTGACGGATGCGTCGTCTGGAACGAAAAGTACGGGAAATGGATATGCTACTACTGCGGCGCGCGCGACGGAAACACGGACTATCTGCTCTGCATGGCAGCCTCTTCTGATCCGTCCGCAGCACCGGGGACATGGAAGAAATGGGACGGAAAGGACTTCACCATCGATGGCTGCAATGCCTCGACCGGGCTTGGTGGCAAGGATATTCCTGTGGCCGGGCTGTCGCAGATAAAGGGCGGAAATCCGTCGGTGTCATGGAACACATATCTCAACAAATGGATTATGGTCTATCACAGCTGGTCTCGCGAGGTTATATTCTCGACGAGTGCCGATGGTCTCGCATGGAGTGCTCCGCAGGTTCTTGTGAGCAAGGAGATGGAGCCTAAGCTCTGTGTCATGCCTAATCTCATCGGAGAAGAGGGCGACCTTAAATCCGGAAAGGAATTCAGACTCTACTATTCCACAGACATGAAGGACTCCGGCAGCCGAACTATATTCGGACGAGTAATCAGGTGCAAGTGAGGAAGATATGAAGAAGTTGATAGCTCTTTCAGTTTTTGCTGCGGTGCTGCTCTCGTGTGACGGCGGCACCGTAGTAAAGGTGGCGTTTGACCCGCAGACGACGGACTATACGCCGGTCATATCGGACATAATCTCACGGTATCCGGAGGGCGGATTCCGTCTCGAATTCGAGAATGCCGTCTATCCTTTCTATCCGGAACAGGCACATGAGGAATATGTGACTGTCACGAACAATGACAACGGGGACAAGCGCATAGCCTTTCCGCTCAAGGGGATGAGGAATGTCGTCATCGACGGCAACGGCGCCGAGTTCATGTTTCACGGAGCCATGGTCCCGTTTCTTGTCAGCGATGTTTCAGAAATTAAGTTCGACGATTTTTCCATAAGTTACGATTATCCTTTCACTTTCGAGGGGACTGTCGTCGCGAATAATCTCTCCGACCGCTCGTTTGTCCTGAAACCCAATCCGCTCTGCCGTCATGAGGTGAGGAACGGAGTGCTGTATATTCAGGGCTATGACTGGGAACTTCCGCTTGGCGAGAACATCGTCTTTGATCCGGAGACCCGTTCTCCGATATATTCGGCGGAGAAATATGAGGCCAACCTCTCCGGTGGCATTCATGCCGAGGATTTGGGGGACGGCACTGTGAAGCTTACGGGTTTTCATTCAGCGATGCTGCCTCCGGTGGGTATGGTCTATGTCGATAAGGGACCCCACGGCAGCAACAGACGCTATCCGGCCTTTATCATAAAGGAGTCCAGCGGTGTCAGCTTCGATGACGTGACGGTTCACAACAGCGGCGCGATGTCCGTGATTGCTGAGAACTCGTCGGACATATACCTGAACGACTTCAAGACTGCCGTTAAGGAAGGCTCCGGAATGATGATAGCGTCGAGTGCGGACGCCACGCATTTTGTCGGATGCACGGGCGACATTCATTTCAGGGACTGTGTCTTCGAGAGCATGCTTGACGACGCGACGAACGTGCATGGCATCTATATGGCGGTTGACACTCTCATTGATGCCCGTTCTTTCCGTGCCTTGTTCGGCCATTTCCAGCAGGACGGTTTCCCGTTCGGGAAAAAGGGCGACAGGATTGCCGTCGTTGACCGTGACATGATGATGAAAATCGGCGAGGGGACGATTATGGAAATCAGTTGCCCTTGTGAAAGGACTTACGAGTTCACTCTGGATGCGGACCTGCGTCCCTTTACGGGCAGAAGACTGGCTATACGAAACCTTTCAAACAGTGTGGCTGATGTCCGCATAAAGGACTGCATTGTCCGGAAGAACCGGGCAAGGTGCTTCCTGCTTTCGACAAACGGACGGATTCTCGTCGAGGGGTGTGAACTTGCCCCGATGATGGCCGGGCTGAAAATCAGCGGAGACGCGAACTACTGGTTCGAGAGCGGTCCGACCGATGAGCTTATTGTGAGGAACAATGTTTTCCGCGGTGTCGGAAACGGCGGCGGGGCGCACTCCGTCCTGCATCTCGACCCCGTGATTTATCCGTCGCAGAGAAGCACTGAGCATTTCTATCACAACAGGGTGGTGTTCGAGGGCAATACGATATATTCCTATGAAGATCAGGTCATAAACATCCTCTCCGCACAGGAATTCATCATGCGCGGCAACAGGTTCGTCCGTCAGACGGAGCACTACACCCGCTGTCCCGGACTGCCCGTCATCGATCTTCAGTACTGCGGCAAGGTTGATATTGAAGGCAACGATTTCAGCCTGTGGCCACAGGAGAACACATTTGTGAGCGTTCATGAGTGCGTCCCGGAGGGCATGACGATTGACACGCCTTTCCCGATTCGAGATGAACCTAATCCTACATTCTATGGCAGTTAGGCGTATAGTTTCAGTCCTGATCATTCTGTGGTCGGGACTTTTCTCCTGTATGGCGGCCGGAAATGACGCCAAGTGGATTCGTTCGACGGCTCCCGGTGCCGATTCGGAGGGCTCGTGGACCTGTTTCAGACAGGATGTCGTTCTGAAGGGAAAACCGTCCGGAGAGGTGACGGCTCGGATTTGCGCCGACAGCAAGTACTGGCTCTGGATAAACGGCAGACTGATTGTCTATGAGGGAAATCTGAAAAGGGGAGAGGCACCGGGCAGCTCGTATTATGACGAGGTGAATCTCGCTCCAGGGCTGAAGAAGGGACGTAACCGCATAGCCGTGCTTGTCTGGCATTTTGGAAAGAGCGGCTTTTCTCATGCGGACAGCGGAAAATCCGGACTCTTTTTCGACTGTCCTTCGCTTGGTCTCGTTTCAGATGCTTCTTGGAAGGCCTGCCTGCATCCTGCCTACGGCGTGTGCGGTGAGCCTTACGCCAATTTTCGCCTGCCTGAACCGAACATTCGCTTTGACGGGCGGGCGAACATTTCCGGGTGGCAGGAATATGAGCTGGACAATCCGGTCTTTGTTCAGGTTGAGGAGGCCGGCTCCAGGGACTGCGAACCTTGGGGAAGGCTTGTCCCAAGACCTGTGCCTCTGTGGAAGGACTTCGGCGTGAAGCCGGTCGGGAAATGGCGCACGGAAAGGCTTGGCGGAGGCATGATGCGGATTACGGCAGCGCTTCCGTACAATATGCAGATGAGTCCGGTTCTTGAGGTTGAGGATGCCGCAGGTGGGTCGCTTATCAGAATCGAGACCGACCATTTTCAGAGCGGAAGCGAAATCAACAGCCGGGCGGAATATGTCACGGCCGCTGGGACTTACAGGTATGAGTCGCTTGGCTGGCTGACTGCCGAAAAAATCGTCCTGACTATGCCTGAGAATGTGCGGATGAAGGGGCTGTGGTACAGGGAAACGGGATTTGACACTGAGGCGACCGGCAGCTTCGTGTGTGATGACGACTTTGTGAACCGTTTCTGGAAAAAGGCTCTCAATACGTTGTATATCAACATGAGAGACACTTTCTTTGACTGCCCGGACAGGGAGCGTGCACAGTGGTGGGGAGACATAACCACCATGCTGGGAGAGTGCTTCTACACTTATGACAGCAATGTCCATTTTCTGATTCGTAAGGCTATCAGGGAACTTTGCCTTTGGGCTCATCCGGACGGCCGTATTCATGCGCCCGTTCCCGGGAACTACACGGTCGAACTTCCTGACCAGATGCTGGCTTCCGTCGGGGTCTATGGCTTCTGGAACTACTACATGAACACCGGAGACTCCGCGACGATGGACTTTGCCTATCCTTATGTTAAAAAGTACCTTTCGACGTTCACTTTCGGAGCGGATGATTTGATTGAGATGAGATACGGTGAGGATGTGTGGAACTGGGGCGATTGGGGCGACGATGCCGACAAGGTGCTGATTCTCAATGCCTGGTACTGTCTTGCTTTGGAAGGAGCCTCGCGGATGGCAGTCCTGACCGGGCATCAGGCGGATGTGTCGGAATATCACAGTATGTCGGAGAGGCTGCGCAAAGGCTTCGAGTCCTGCTGGAACGGCAGTTTTTACCGCCATCCTTCTCATGTCGGACGCACCGACGACAGGGTTCAGGCTCTTGCGGTGGTGAGCGGAATCGCCGGAGCGGAAAAATACGACGCCATTTTCCGCACTTTCCGTGAGGAGGAGAACGCCAGCCCATACATAGAGAAATATGTCATGGAGGCTCTTTTCCGCATGGGGCACGGCGATTATGCCATGGAGCGTTTCCAACGGCGTTTTTCAAATATGGTCGATGACCCGAATCATTCCACCCTTTTCGAGGGCTGGGACGAGGGCAACATAAAATACGGTGGCGGAACCACAAACCACGCATGGAGCGGAGGACCGCTTACTGTCATCGCGTCCTGTCTGTGCGGCATCCGTCCGACTGAACCGGGATTCAGGAAGTTTGAGGTATGCCCGTCTTTCGGCATATTGAAGCGCTGGTCCATTTCTTTCGACACCGTTTCCGGACGCATCTCCGCTGAATGCCGGGAGGATGAGTCCGGGTGGGAGATAAAGGTAACCGTTCCTGAGGGTACGGAAGCCCAGCTTTGCCTGCCTGACGGAAATGTCGGGATAAAAGGCGGCTCGTACCGGTCTTTGGGACAGAATCCTGAGACCGGATGTTCGGCGTTTCTGCTGAAGCCGGGGACTTTCCGTGTCAAGTTTTTTGCGGAAGCCCGTGAGGTGCTGGATATGCGCTCGTTCGGCATTGTCCCTGATTCCGGCATCGACATCGTTCCGGCCTTGATGGCTGTCCTTGAGGGGCTTAAATCCAATCCGCGTCCGGTGGAACTGAGGTTTGAGAACGGCCGCTACGACATCAATGCTCCGGAAACATCTGCAGCCTTTTCATACGCACTGACGTTTGACGGGATTGACGGCCTTTCGATAAACGGATGCGGAGCGAGGTTCGTCTGCCACGGTCCGATGCGCGTCTTTACTTTCACCGGATGTAACGGGGTGAGGCTTAGCAATATGTCATTTGATTGGGAGCGTCCGCTTGTCTCGCAGGGAACTATTCTCGGACAGGGGGATGACTTTCTTGATGTCAGATTTGACAAGAGTCTGTACCCATACCGCATTAAGGATGGCAAGGCTTTTTTCTACGGAGACAATTGGGAGTCACAAGTTGTTCCGGACAGCTATTCCACCTTGCATGAGCCGGACGGGCACATAGTTCAAGGCACAAAGGATATGTTTCTCAGCGCGGACAATTCCCTGTTCAGAGGTGAAGTTTCGGAGATTTCTCCCGGTGTCATACGATTCTACGGAAAATGTGACGCTCTGGCTCCGGTCGGCAACGAGATAGTTCTCTATCACGGCCGGTATCTGGGCGGAGTGTTCACTTTTCTTGACTGTAACGACATAGAGGTGAGAGACGTGACGATAAACCATTCTTCAGGAATGGGACTTCTTGCGCAAATGTGTTCGGACATAAGCCTCAGACGCTTTCGTGTCGTGCCCGGACATGACGGCAATCGTTGTTTCAGTTCCGTTGCCGACGCCGTTCATCTGAATCTGTGCCGTGGGAGGGTTCTGCTGAGCGAATGCGAGTTCGACGGGCAGGGGGATGACGCGCTTAATGTTCATGGACGTTATTGCAGGATAGACTCGGTCTCCGATGACCGCAGGTCTTTGACACTGAGCTCAAAGTGGGGCAAGCCGGATAGTGTTGTGCCCGCTGGAGACAGAATCTGGTGCGTTGATTCTTCCTGCATGACGTGCTCGAAGAAATTGAAAATCCTTGAAAATAAGGCTTGTGCGGATGGCTCAGCTGTCATTCGGCTCGGAACTCCGGTCCCGTGCGGAATTGTTGCCGGGGATTTCGTGGAGAATGCGGACAGGTTTCCCGATGTCGTTGTGGAGAAATGCAGTTTCGGCGGAGGTAACAGGGCAAGGGGAATCCTGCTGACGACTCCGGGCAAAGTGGTTGTTCGGGACAATATTTTCCGGAGCAGCGGCGCGGCGATTCTCATTGAGGGTGACACCTCGTACTGGTTCGAGTCGGGCGCAGTCCGTGACGTCGAGATAATCAGCAATGTCTTTGACAACTGCGGCACGTCCGTCCGCGACTCTCTGAGCAACTGGGGTTGGGGCGAGGCTCCCATAACCATATCTCCCTCATACTCTCCGAAAGACAGCCGTTCCCCGGCATATCACCGCGGCATAAAAATCAGCGGCAATCATTTCAGATGCTTCGACAACGCGCTCCTCTACGCCCGCAGCGTTGATGGTCTGAAGTTCATCGGCAACTCCGTCGAACATACATCAGACTACGCCCCGATTCTAAAACAGCGCACCCCAATCCGTCTCGACGCCTGCCGTCATGTCCGTATCTACGACAACCGCGGACTCTGAAGACGATGTCTTGAACCATCGATAATCTCAAAAAGGTGAATGCGAGTTTCACAGAAATATCTTTTGTATGTGATAATTGGCTCATAAATGGCTCAGTTGTAGATGATGATAGTAAATGTGTGCGGGTATAATTCTTTGATAATCAATAATGTGCTCTGATTTGCCAGATAAATAATTGGCTCATTGTAGTTTGTCTAATTTATTTAATTGTACTATCTTTGAATGCCAATGAAATAGATTTATGGGACAGATTGAAAGACATAATATCGAGTATAAGGAAGCGTGGTCTGATGAATATCTTAAATGGATATGCGGTTTTGCAAACGCAAGCGGCGGATCCATATTCATCGGTCTTGATGACAATGGGAAGCCGGTCAGGAAAGACAACATCAAAAAGTTGTCGGAGGATATTCCTAATAAAGTCCGTGATGTACTTGG
>CAVBPI010000036.1:0-3291 GCA_963596955.1 bacterium
GTCTCAAGGGGCTTCCCGGCCAAACCAATTACTCCGCAGCCAAGGCCGCCCTGATTGGCGCGACAAAAGCATTGGCGCAGGAGGTGGCTGCACGGAAAATCACGGTAAACGCAGTTGCGCCTGGCTTCATCAAGTCAGACATGACTGCAGGCCTTAATGAGGAGGAACTGAAGAAACTTGTCCCGCTCAATCGTTTTGGCGAGGCAGAGGAGGTGGCGGCACTTGTCGGATTTTTAGCTTCAGGCGAATCAGCATACATCACTGGGGAAACCATTTCAATCAACGGAGGACTTTACTGATGGGCAGAAGAGTTGTAATCACCGGCATGGGCATCTGGTCTTGCATCGGAAGGAACAAGGCCGAGGTGAAGGAGTCTCTGTATAATGGCAAGTCAGGAATCGGCTTCGAAAAGGAACGCTTGGAGTATGGCTACCGTTCAGGGTTGACCGGAATGGTGGAGCGTCCCAAACTCAAAGGTGTGATAGAACGCCGCCTTCGCGTGGGTCTGTCAGAGGAGGCGGAATATGCCTATATGGCGGCCAAGGAAGCCTTTGAGTAGGCAAGGGTTTCTGACGAATACCTGCGGCAGAACGAGGTCGGAATAATCTTCGGCAACGATTCTTCGGCCAAGCCTGTGATTGAAGCAGCAAACATTATGGCGGAGAAGCACGATTCCGCGCTGCTCGGATCTGGCCTTATTTTCCAGTCTGTGAATTCGACTGTGAACATGAACCTCAGCACCATATTCCATTTGAAAGGCGTTAACTTCACCATCAGTTCGGCCTGTGCGAGCGGCTCTCATTCTATAGGAATCGCATACATGCTCATTAAGCAAGGGCTTCAAGACATGATCCTTGCCGGCGGAGCGCAGGAAACCAACTATTTCTCAATGGCGACATTCGATGCGTTGGGAGCGTTCTCTGTCAGAATGGATGAACCTGCCAAGGCTTCTCGTCCATTCGACATCGGCCGTGACGGATTGGTCCCGAGCGGAGGAGCGGCAGCCCTTGTGTTGGAAGACTATGACCATGCCGTGGCCCGGGGAGCTGACATATTGGCGGAAGTGGTCGGCTACGGCTTCTCGTCAAACGGCGGCGGAATTTCCCAGCCGAGCGACGACGGTTCTGTCAAGGCGATGACCCGTGCAATGGATGATGCCGGCATTACAGCCGATGAGATTGACTACATCAATGCGCATGCCACTTCAACTCCGCAAGGAGATGACTACGAGGCAATAGCCCTCGGCCGTCTTTTCAAAGGGAAGAAAGCGTTGATCAGTTCAACAAAATCAATGACCGGGCATGAGTGCTGGATGGCAGGCGCCAGCTAGGCGGTGTATAGTGTCATTATGATGCAGAATGGATTTGTTGCTCCCAACATCAACCTTGACCAGCCCAGTGAGAATGCCAAGCCGTTGAATATAGCGAGGGTGACAACCGAGATG
This sequence comes from bacterium, assembly GCA_963596955.1. Lineage (GTDB taxonomy): Bacteria > Bacteroidota > Bacteroidia > Bacteroidales > UBA932 > Cryptobacteroides. Next base: position 1,445 of record CAVBPI010000036.1, read on the forward strand.
CCAATCGACATTGTATTGTCCAACTCTTTCGGGTTCGGCGGCACCAACAGTGCCTTGGTACTCAAGCGTATCGGGACTAAAACAGAAAGATATTTCGCGAATAAATAAAATAAGAATAAAATGCAAAAAGTTATTGCTTGTGGCGTTTTTTGCCATTGTAGGCTGTGTTGCCGCTGTGGTCGGAAATAACATCAAGTTGATTTCCGGCTCAATCGCGTCTCTCAAAGACGGCGGTGTGGGTTGTGTGTCCATAGATATGACGGACACCAAGTATGACAACAAGAAACCTCTCCGTCATGAGGCTCTCTTCGCAGAGGTAGACAACCAGCTCGATGAGTGTGCCGCAGAATTCGTGCGTGAGTTCAATGAGAACTCCAAGAAATTCGTCCTGACGGAAAATCCCGATGAGGCTGCGTATCAAATCACCGTGAAGATTACAAACCTTGACTCATATGTGAAGGTAGTGTCATTCAAGGGCGGAGCCGGCATAAAGTTGTGGGGAACTGTAACCATCACCGACAAAGCGACAGGAGAAGAAGTTGCCGAATTCACCATAGACGAGGAGGGCAACTGCGGGTTTACCTATCAAGTAGCGCTCGAAGAGGGCTTTGAGGGAATCGCAAAATATTTGGCAAAACGCATCAAGAAAGGAAAGTGACCGGCTGGTTGCCGGTTTCCGGCAATGAGTTTGTGGACGAGCCTTGTTTGACAATGTCCGTTCCGCAGGTTACAATTAGGCAAATAGAGACATCATGAATTTGTTTCCTGAACTTGAACAGAAGTATACCCGCGAGCAGCTGTCTGCCCGCGAGGCGCAGCGGCTTGCCGAGTTCATAGCTTTCGGTCCGGCTGTTTTTCAGACGGCACGCATAATGGTGAGCCGTGGTATTCTTGAAATGCTGCGCAACAGGGACGGAGGCATGACAATCGCTGAAATTTCCAGAGAGACAGCCCTTTCTGAATATGCTGTGAAATGCCTGCTTGAGGCATCTCTGTGCATTGGTATCGTGCTGGTTGACACGGATACAGACCGGTTCTCCATATCCAAGGCCGGCTGGTTCCTTGTCAATGACCCTGCCACGATGGTCAACATCAACTTCAATCATGATGTGAACTATCGCGGCTGGTTCTACCTGGAGGAGTCATTGGCTGAAGGCCGGCCTGTCGGGCTGAAGACGCTCGGCGATTACCCGACTATTTATGAAGGGTTGTCGTCATTGCCAAAAAACGTCCGGAAGAGCTGGCTCGACTTTGACCATTTCTATTCAGACAGTTCTTTTGGTCAGGCGCTTGAGATAGTTTTCTCCGGCAAGCCGGAGACGGTGCTGGACGTAGGAGGCAATACCGGCAGGTGGGCGCTTCGTTGCGTGGATCACGACCCTGATGTGAAAGTGACTGTTCTGGACTTGCCGCAGCAGGTTGCCATGATGAAAGAAGCCATTGAGGGCAAGCCTGGCGCCGACAGGATTGACGGCATAGGGGTAAATCTTCTGGACGAGACCGCCGAGATGCCGGTAAGCCGCAAGTTTGACGCTGTATGGATGAGCCAGTTCCTGGACTGCTTTAGCGAGAAGCAGATTGTGAGCATTCTCCGCCGTGCCGCAGCAGTCATGCATGCCGGTTCAAGGCTCTATATTATGGAGACTTTGTGGGACAGGCAGAGATTTGAGGATGCAGCGTTGTGCCTGACCCTTACGAGCCTGTACTTCACGGCTTTGGCAAACGGCAACAGCAAAATGTATCATTCGGAGGATATGTTCAGGCTTGTAGCGGAGGCAGGGCTGGCAGTCGAAGAAGTGTACGATGGGCTGGGGCAAGGCCACAGCATCCTTGTTTGCAAACTGAAA
>CAVBPI010000036.1:3301-4009 GCA_963596955.1 bacterium
CAAGGAAGATGTCGGCATCGACAGCCTTGACTTCGTGGACATTGTAGTCATAGTGGAAAAGATTTTTGGCTTCAAAATCAAGCCGGAGGAAATGAAGGACGTGGTTACCCTTCAAGACCTGTACGACTATATAAGCAGAAAAGTCAACAAATGATGATGTGCCGGCAAACGGTTTATGGGCGATCTTAATCACGAGAACTGGGCAGGAGTCACATACGGCAATAGCCGGATGCACCGTTGGCTTGTAAAATTGTTGCGAGTCACCGATGTGAGGCTGATTTATGCCTTCGCCTCGTTGATTGTTGTTCCGCTGGCTATGGTTATAAACCGCAAGGCCTTCAAGGCAGTCTATCGCTTCTTCAGGGAGCGCATTGGCTGTCCGCCGCTCAAGTCGATGTGGATGGCGTACCGCAATCATTGCGCCTTTTCCCAGGTAGTGATAGACCGGTTCGCCATGTATGCCGGCAAGCGGTTTGAGATAGAGGTTGACAGACAGGATTTGTTCGACAGTCTTTCAAGTGGAGAAAAAGGTTTTGTCCAGTTGAGTTCGCATATCAGGAACTATGAGATTGCGGGATATTCTCTTGTCGCCAAAGAAAAGCGTTTCAACGCTCTCGTCTTTGGCGGCGAGAAGGAGAGTGTCATGTGCAACAGGTCTCGGCTGTTTGAAAGGAACAACATACGCATGATTCCGGTGCAGGCTGATAT
>CAVBPI010000036.1:4019-9979 GCA_963596955.1 bacterium
GGCTGATATGTCGCATGTCTTTTTGGTAGACGCTGCATTGTCTGCCGGAGCAATCCTGAGTATGCCCGCTGACAGGATTTTCGGTTCTCAAAAATCGTTTTCCCAGCCATTTTTCGGGAAGTCCGCAAAATTTCCGCAGGGGCCGTTTGTAACGGCTGCGGCGCGAGATGTCCCGGTGCTGTTTGTCGCGGTTATGAAGACCGGCTCAAGGGTTTACCGTATTACTGTCAAAGAACTGTCGTCCTCAAGCGGGGGCAGCATGATGTCTCGCGCCGGCGAACTGGCCGAAGAATATGCACGATTGCTGGAAGCCGCAGTCCGGGAGCATCCCGAACAATGGTATAACTATTTTGACTTTTGGAGACAATGATTGATCTGGAAACGATAGACATACACCAGTTGCTCCCGCAGCAAGAGCCGTTTGTCATGGTGGGGAAACTCATCCATTTTGACAAAGAGACTGCCGCCACTGCGACGGAGATCGCGGACGACAACATTTTCACAGACAGCGGAGTGTTCACAGCGGCCGGTCTTGTGGAGAATGTTGCGCAGACCTGTGCCGCACGTATCGGCTATGTCAACAAGTTTGTCCTGAAGAGGGGCATACAGCTCGGCTTTATCGGTTCAATACGCAATTTCAAAATTGTCCGGTTGCCGAAAGTCGGAGAAACCCTGATTACAACAATCACGACTGAAGCGGAAGTCTTCGGAATGACTTTGGTGAATGCGGTTGTCAAATCAAGGGAGAATGTCATAGCTGAAGCGGAAATGAAAATAGCGTTGAGTGAGGTCAATCCATAACATTCGGAATGATGAAAAAATTGACGGCAATCAAGCAGTTGGAGATACGGTTTAGCGAGGTGGACTCTATGAACGTGGTATGGCATGGTGCGTATCCTCTCTATTTCGAGGATGCCCGCGAAGCGTTTGGCAAGAAGTTCGGGCTCGGTTATATGACAATATTTTCCAACGGGTACTATGCGCCTCTGGTGGAGTTGGACTTTAAGTACAAAAAGCCCCTTCTGTATGAGATGAAGCCGACAGTTGTCATCACATACGTCCCCACTGAGTCTGCCAAGATAGTGTTTGATTATCAGGTTATAGATGACAGGGACGGCTCTGTATGCACGACCGGGCGTTCAGTTCAGGTGTTCATGGACAGTGAGTACAAGCTGGTTTGGGAGTCTCCTGAATTCTATCAGCGGTGGAAACGGAAATGGGAAGTGCTATGATTTGCAAACTGTCAGACAATATAGTTTCTCCATTAGGGATGACCACTGACGAGAATTTCAAGTCGATTCTCGCCGGCCGGACAGGACTGCGTATGTGCCGTGGAACATTCGGGCTTCGCGAAGAGTTCTGCGCTTCCCTGTTTGACAGGGAGGCTGTCAGCGTGCTGTTTGAGCAAAAGTTCGGAAGTGACAAGGACTTTACATTTTTCGAGAAGCTCTGCATACTTTCGGCTTATGATGCTTTGAACTCCGCCGTCATTGACTCAACGAGACGTGGTCTTCGTGTTTTCTTCGACCAAGGGGAATGTGGAGCTTTTGGAAAATGACGAGCATGACAGCCGTTGCCTTATCGGCTCGTCTGCGGCGAGGGTCGCTCAATTCTTCGGCAACGAGAATACCCCGATCATCGCTTCCAATGCGTGCATCTCTGGAGTCTGCGCTCAGATAGCAGCTGTAAGGGCGCTGCTGGCCGGGCGTTATAGAATCGCGGTGGTCATAGGCGCGGACGTCCTTTCCAAATTCATCGTCTCGGGATTCCAGTCATTCAAGGCTTTGAGCCCCGAAAACTGCCGCCCTTACGATAAACTGCGGCAAGGCTTGAACCTCGGGGAGGCTGCCGGCACTGTAATCCTGAAATCAGAACTTCACGAGAGCGAAGGCGCGTGGCGCTATGTTTCGTCATCAGTTCACAATGACGCCAACCATATCTCAGGACCTTCGCGGACAGGCGAGGGCGCTTACAGGGTTTTGCGTGACATCGTCGGAATGACTGGCTTAGAAGAACTGGCGTTTGTAAGTACGCATGGGACGGCCTCTAACTACAACGATGAGATGGAGTCTGTTGCCATACACCGCGCCGGGCTTGATGCCATTCCCGTAACAGGCTTGAAAGGCTTCTACGGACATACGCTCGGAGCCGCCGGGATAATTGAGACCATTCTGGCGATGAAGGCCATTGATGCAGGTGTTGTCTTGCCGACACGCGGCTATTCAGTCCAAGGCACAACATTCAGGCTAAACCTGTCAGCAGATTTCAGGACTACGGACAAAAAAGAGTTCATAAAGATTCTGTCTGGTTTCGGGGGGTCTAATGCTGGCATTGCATACCGGAAAGGAGGGGCGGAATCATGAAAATGTCAGGCAGAGTAACGGTTTCTCCAGGCAGGCTGGCTTTTAACGGCGATGTGTGTGCTTTCGGAGGATTGAATGAATTGTACCGCCGGCGAGTCGGCGGTTATCCCAAGTTCTTCAAAATGGACGGTTTGTGCAAACTTGGCTTTTTGGCTGCGGAGTTTTTGTTGAAAGACATACCCGCTGAAGTCAAGGAGAATGCTGCCATAATACTCTTTAACCGCAGCGGTTCGCTTGCTGCAGACCGTAACTACCAGAGGACAATCGGCGATGCCAGCTATTTCCCAAGTCCAGCCCTGTTCGTTTATACTCTGGCTAATATCGTCACTGGCGAGATAGCCATCCGTCATAAAATCCTTGGGGAATCCTCGTTTTATATCCTTGACAACAGGGATGACGAAGAAATGGAGGCCATAGTCTGCGGCACATTCCATACATCGAATCCGCCCATGGTCATAGCCGGCTGGGTCGAGTATGAAAATGACTCCGAGTATTTGGCAGATATGTGGATTGTAGAAAACCAACAACAGAATAGATATTCAAAAATGGATGAGTTGATTTTACAGATTAAGAATCAGGTTATAGAGGCTCTTAACCTCGACGACATGACCGCTGACGACATCGATGAGCAAGCTCCGCTCTTCGGAGAGGGACTGGGACTCGATTCAATCGATGCCCTTGAACTGATAGTGCTTATGGAGCGGGAATATGGCATAAGATTGTCCAATCCGGCAGAAGGCAAGGCGATATTCTCTTCAGTCGCTGCTATCGCCGATTACGTCAGCAAAAACCGCAAGAAATAATCAGTATGGCTGACAGGGTGCTTGTGACAGGGGCTGGAGTTGTTTCCGCCTGCGGGGTCGGGGGCGAGGCTCTATGGCAAAGTCTCCTGCGTGGCGAAAGCCATGTGGGGAGGATTCGCCATCTCGACACTGAACATAGGGAAATCCCTGCCGGCGAGGTCGCCTTGTCCAATGCGGAAATGGCCGAGATGCTCGGTGTAGGGCATCCTCATTCCGGGCTGAGGTCTGTGTTGCTGGGCATTGTTGCAGCCCGGGAGGCTCTACGGTCTTCCGAGTTGGACAACAGCAACTTGAGAAACGCCGCGTTTGTCAATGGCACCACTGTGGGCGGCATGGATAAGACCGAAAGGTATTTCAAGGCTGTCCTTGACACAAATTGCGAGACGGACGATTGCCTGGAGATGTATAATGACTGTGGCATAATTACTGATTTGATCGCAGACTCGTTAGGTGAGTTCAGCATTGTCACCACGACTTCAACAGCGTGTTCGTCTGCTGCAAATGCCATAATGCTCGGAGCTGATTTGATCAAAGCCGGTTTTGTAGATGTCGCGGTTGTCGGGGGATGTGAGGCTCTGACGCGGTTCCATCTTAACGGGTTCAATGCATTGATGATTCTCGACACGGAAATCTGCAAACCCTTTGACAGAGACCGCAAGGGCATCAACCTCGGGGAAGGCGCAGCGTACATTGTTCTGGAAAGTGAAAAATCGGCTCTGCGGCGGCACGCAAAGGTGTTGGCAGAACTGGCCGGATATGCCAATGCTTGCGATGCGTTTCACCAGACGGCTTCCTCTGCTAATGGCGAAGGCGCATATCTGTCTATGAAAAAGGCAATTGAAATGGCGGGCTTGAGTCCGCAGCAGATTGACTATGTCAACGCGCATGGCACCGGCACTCCGAACAATGATGCCAGCGAGCTGGCGGCGATAGAGAGAATATGGGGCGACCGCTATCCTAAGGTCTCGTCCACAAAGCCGTTGACCGGGCATACCACCAGTGCGTCCGGGGCTGTTGAGGCTGTGATATGCCTTCTTGCGATAAACAGGGGGCTTGTCCCGAAAAATTACGGTTGGGCCAATCCGATGAAAAGCGGGTTCACCCCTGTCGTGGAAAATCTGACAGGTCAGGAGGTTGAACACGTCATTGACAATTCATTCGGTTTCGGTGGCAATGATTCATCGATAGTCTTTTCAAAATACACACTTGGCGATGAAAAATAAGTGCTACATAATTTCAGCGGCTCAAGTGTCGTGTCAAAAGCCACTGTCTGACGATTGGCTGAAGTCCCCGCGCATTTTTGAGGGCAAGTATGTCCCGGCTGTTGAGCCTGACTCCAAAGGTCTGATTTCACCTTCGGAAGCAAGGCGTATGGGCAAGATGCTGAAACGGGCTGTCTGCGTTGACAGCATCAGGCGAATCAGGGGTGCGCTGCCCGGACGCTGTAATTATGGGTACCGGCATGGGGTGTATGGAGAACTCCGAGAGGTTTCTCATTGACATCTGCCGGTACGGAGAAAACTGCCTGAAACCGACCCTGTTCATGCAGTCTACGCATAATACAGTCAGTTCGCTGATTTCAATCGTCCTGAAATGCTATGGTTACAACACCACGTACTCGCATGGCGCGATGTCATTTGACAGCGCACTTTTGGATGCGTGGATGCAAATAACGAGCGACCGTGTGCGCAATGCGCTTGTCGGCTCTCATGATGAGGTGACACCGCTGATGGCTCGGGTGTTTGAATGCACTCACCCTGAGTTCGGCTTCATGTCAGAGACATCTGTGTCGTCTGTGCTTTCTTCGGACAGCGCTGCTGGTGATGTGGAGTTGCTGGAGGTTAAGATGATGAGCCGGGCTTCTGTGGAGGAAATCTCCCGAGAGCTTGACGAGAAGCGCGATCCTGTCATTCTGGCCGGCATAAATGGCGTGGAGCTTAATGATGAGCCTTACCGCAGGGTGTTTGAAAGTGTCGGTTATAGTCCGGTCATACTCCGCTATAAGAACATCTTCGGGGAAAACTTCTCGTCGTCAGCGATGGCCTTTTATGTCGGGGTGTCATTGCTGAAGACCGGAACGCTGCCGGAGCAGATGATTGCCGGCCAAGCACCGTTAGCCACGAATCCTTCACTGGGCAGCATCGCCGTACTGAACCATTCGTTGAGTTCCGGGTGGTCTGTCATAAGATTAAAGAGATAAGCCGTTATGTGGAAGTTGCTTGGATTGTCAGTCATACAAAGCTCGATGCTGTCCTTAGGTCAAATGACCTTGAAGATGGCATTGGAAAGGATGCCTCCATTCTCATGGACATCTCATTTCTGGAGCGGTCTCCTGACTAACTGGTGGTTTATGCTATGCGGCATCCTTTTCGCCGGGGCATACATCCTGTGGATGTATGTTCTGCGGCATTATCCATTAAGCATGGCATATCCTATGGCAAGCATGAGTTATGTCATGGCGTTGGTCTTGGCAATCCTCTTCCTTCACGAAATCGTAGCATGGAATCGTTGGCTTGGCGTTGCCTTGATTATGGCCGGCTGTGTTTTTGCGGCAAAATAGAGTAGAACAGATGTGAAAAAATTATTGGTGTCAATCATTGCGGCTCTGGTCGCTGTCACGAGTTTCGGCGCGCCTCTGTCGCCGAAACAGAAGCAGCAGGTTATCAAACAGGTAAACCAGGCTGTTTCCGGGCTTCAGTCTATGACGTGTACTTTTGAACAGACGAAGCACATGTCAATGCTTAATGACAAGATGGTGTCTCACGGGAATATGTCGTATAAACGGCCGGACAAG
>CAVBPI010000036.1:9989-11535 GCA_963596955.1 bacterium
GGACAAGCTGCGGTGGGAATACACCTCGCCGTACAAGTACCTGTTCATATTCAACGGGTCGAAGGTGTATGTGGGGAACAATTCCAAAAGGAATGTCATAGACGCTAATTCAAACAAGGTCTTCCGTGAGGTCGCAAGAATCATCATGAATACTGTGACCGGAAAAGCGTTGTCCAATCTGGCTGACTTTTCTGCGGACGTGTCAGATAGCGGAAAGTTTTGGACTGTCACTCTCGTGCCCAAGAAAAAGGTGATGTCGAAAATGTTCAAGAAAATTGAGCTGGTGTTCAACAAGTCCAACTCTATGATAGCCGAAGTGAACATTTATGAGAAGAATGGGGACAGGACAAACATCAAGATGAAGAACATATCAAAGAATACTTCCATCAATGAAGCGGTTTTTAGTATTCCTGCTAAGTAGCCTGGCTTTGTTGTCCGTGTGGGCGCAGTCGCCATGTCCGGCGGACTCGACGGAGGCCGCTACTGACGCTGCGGCCGGAAGGTACGCAGTCCTGATAGATATGGAGAGCGCATCATTGACAGGCATAGCGGTCACACGAGATGACGGTGATGTTGTCGCGGGTTCGATTGTCAATGAGTTCGGGCTGTCTGTCCTCGATTTCAGATACGACAAGGCAAAAGGCAAATTGAAGCTCACTCATCTGGCTGGTTTCCTCAATAAATGGTATGTCAGAAAAGTGCTTGGAGAAGACTTGAAATTATGTGTGCAGTCAATATACGGCTTCCCTTGCAAGCCTTCAAAGCGCCATGCCGTTGAATGGTCTGGCGCATCGGTGACGATTGCAAACACAAAGCGCCATATCACATATACATTTTCTCCATTGAAACTCGGGCAAGATTATGATACTGAAGAATAACCTGTACCAAGTCGTTGAAATCGGAGCGGACGGCAAGTCGGCGGCCGTTTGTCTCAACAAGGACTGCGTCATATACAAGGCGCATTTCCCTGAACAGCCGGTCACGCCTGGGGTCTGTCTTGTTCAGATGGCTGTTGAGGTCTTGGAGCTTTTGCTCAACACCGGTTTCTGCATCAAGGAGGTCATCAATGCCAAGTTCCTCTCCGTGGTAAACCCGCTGGAAGCCCCGGTTGTAACATATACTGTGCAAAGGCGGTCGGAAGTGTCGGGAGGAGATGTCCGGGCATCATTCGTGGTTTCGCGTGAGGCTGATGTATATGCCAAAATTTCCATACTCTTGGGCAGGCGATGAAACACGTTGGCAAGGATACCTTGAAGGTTACGCTTCGTGCCCACAGGGCTTGTGTAGTGATACCGACATACAATAATGCCGGCACTCTCTTGCGTGTGGTTTCGGAGTCAAAATGCTGTTGCCTCGATGTGATAGTCGTAAATGACGGCAGTACTGATGAAACGAGGGAGATTCTTCGCATGATTGACGGCATAGATGTCGTGGACTATACTGACAACAGGGGCAAGGGCAGCGCGTTGAAGAGAGGTTTTAAGCGTGCCGCAGAAAGGGGGTTCAAATATGCGATAACCCTGGACTCTGACGGCCAGCATTACCC
>CAVBPI010000036.1:11545-12688 GCA_963596955.1 bacterium
ACCCTGAAGACATTGAGGCTTTTGCCAAGGCTATTGCGGAACATCCAGGAAGCCTTATAGTAGGGCAACGCGATTTGTCAGATGTGGATATAAACGGACGGAGCTCGTTTGCCAACAAGTTCTCCAATTTCTGGTATTGGGTTCAGACCGGCAGAAGGCTTAGAGACACGCAGACTGGCTTCAGGGCGTATCCCTTGGACAAACTGCGTGGTCTGTCGATGCTCACCGGCAGATATGAGGCAGAGCTTGAATTGCTCGTGTTTGCATCTTGGCATGGAGTGGATATAGTGTCCGTGCCAATCAAGGTGTACTATCCTCCGCAGTCGGAACGGGTGACGCATTTCAGGCCTGTCTCAGATTTCGGCAGGATAAGCCTCCTCAACACGTTGCTTTGCGTCGCTGCCGTGGTCTATGGATTGCCAGTCAGGGCATACAATGCCATTTCAAGGCGAAAAGTGTTCAACTGGGATTTCAGATGTTTCACACGCCGTGGCGGCAAAAGAAGGGATGCGGCGATGACCTTGGGGCGGATTGCTCGCTCCATGTACGGAATAGCGTATTTCATGTTTTGGTCAATGGCCGTCTTCACTCCGATGTCTTATTTGTTTTTTGCCTTTGGCCGTCAGTCCGAGTCCCGGAAAATGAAATTCCACAGGATGCTGCAATGGATTTCAGGGTTTCTGACCAAAAGGTTCCCAGCGGCGACAACAGGGCTGAAGAGCATTTCGACAAACCTGCATTGGTGATTTGCAACCATCAATCGCACCTTGACTTGCCGGTTGTCATGTCTCTGAGTCCGAAATTTGTTTTCCTTACCAATGACTGGGTTTGGAACAACGCCTTTTACGGGCATATTATCCATAAGGCGGAATACCTTCCCGTGTCGGCTGGCATGGACGCGATTTTGCCGCAATTGAGAGACCTTGTGAGCAGAGGTTATTCAATCGTGGTTTTCCCCGAGGGGACAAGGTCTTCGGACTGCAGCATCTTGCGGTTTCGCCAGGGCGCGTTTTTGCTCGCAAAAGAACTCGGGCTGGACATTGTCCCGATGGTGCTTCATGGGGCAGGGCACTATCTTCCGAAAAATGATTTTATGTTCAGGACTGGGAACATAACCCTGACCGTGTTGCCGCGTCGCAAATC
>CAVBPI010000037.1:0-357 GCA_963596955.1 bacterium
ATTGTAGACCGCGCATTATTAAAAATGCGCATGCACTCCGGACAAAATACTCATTGACTCTAAATTGGTCCCAGAATGAAGGCATTCTGAAGCTATATTTTCCCCGAAACTATACAATTTTGCAAAAGCCTATCATATTTTTGCAGAATCTTTTCAATCTCGCCTCTAAGGCCATCCGCCAACGACGAATTCTCAAAATAATTAAATCTCTGATTAACAACATTATCTGGAATCACACCACTTTTGCAATGTACATTTCTTAACCACCCCGAGTAAGGCGATGTAATCCACCAATAGCGTTTTCCCGGAACAAACGGATGAGGTGACGTCAATTGCCAATAATCACCCATCGTTTTC
>CAVBPI010000037.1:367-2826 GCA_963596955.1 bacterium
GGAAAACAAACGAATGCAGACAAATTCCCATTTGAAGACTGTTTACCAATAGTCAGGTTATACCAATCACACGGGTAATGTTGTTTTATATAATACTTCATTTTATAAAAGCAAGCAGACCCTACAATTTTGTTTTTCATTTGAATAGACTCGTTTCAAAACAGTATTTGAAACGGTATACGCCATGTCATTTGGAAGAACCGGATGTGTTCTTAGGGGCATTCTTTATGTCATCAGATCCCTTTTTTGCGAGCGTTCCAGCTGTCGTGGCCGCGACTACCGCCACTAAAAATTTTAGCACACCTTTTAACATTCCCTGTTCCATAATAAAATCATTTTTTTATTGAATATAAGACATCGACAACAGCATCTATAACATCTGAAATAAATTCACCTGCCTTCTTTCCTACTGTTACAGCCTGTTTTACTGTTTTTACTGCAACTTCACGATCCACCTTCGAAAGTTGTCCTGAAGCTTTATTTACCGGCACATCTGACATAATATAAATGGTTAAAAATAAGCAATTAATTATCGTCTCACCCAGCTGACACCCCTATTGGTGGAGGTGTAGAGGCCTTTGGAGGTGGTGGCGAGGAGTTTGGTGCCGTCGGAGGCGAGGGTGAGGAAGTCGCCGGCGGAAGAGGAGACGCAGCGGGGTGCCCAGGAGACGCCGCCGTTGGTGGAACAGTAGATTCCCTTGGAAGTGCAGGCGAGAAGTTCGCCTCCGAAGATCAGAAGGTCGCGGAAAGTTCCGGCGGCCGTTCCTGTGTAGCGAGGGCTCCAGGAGACGCCTCCGTTGGTCGAGCGCTCGATGCTGTTCTTCGCGGCGTTGATGCGGACGAGCTCTCCACTGCTTGAAATGATTTGTGGCATAGTGCTGTATTATTTTTGTGTGCAAAGAAACACAATCCACAGCCGCAAATCAAGTTCATTTTGGTTCATTTGACATGGCGGAACAAATGAAGAAGCGAAAAGAATTTTCTCAGTCTTTCAACCTATCAGGAATTGAAAAGTTCCGCCAAGGTCACGGAGGCATTCACGATGCGGTTGTGAACAGAATCGCCGAGTCCCAGTGAGGTTATCATGACCATCAAAAGAGAATGGGAGGGCTTGTGGTTCTTTGAGTTGCGGAATGCGTCAAGTTTGTCCAGCAGCTTCTTCTCATAATCGGCGGTTATGTAATAGCTGCTTTCAGAAAACTTCATCTCACAGAGATAGTCCGTGCGCTCATCAGGCGATGGTATGACCATATCAACCTGAACATTCCGGCCGTCGGGACATTGGCCGCTCCAGCCGTAGTCCTGACCGATTGACTTTATACGCAGGGCATCGCGAATCTGTTCAATATGGCGTGAGCACAACAGCTCAAATGTACGGCCGCTCCAGCTCTCATATTCATGCGACCGTTGGAAATAGGTCCAGTCCCGACGCTGTTTTTTGTGCCCCACGAAATTGAGATAGAACAATGTGAAGAAATCGCACAACTGATAGACCGTCTCCTTCCTCTGCTTGCCGTAACGGGAGAAAGAGCGTATAATTCCGCATTCCTGCAAATTTTCGAGCATCCGCGTAAATGTTCCGCCGCCCTTGAGCCTGGTGGCCGAGAGAAGTTCATTTCTCGTCATGCCATAAAACTTTCCGCCAAGTGACCTCACTATGTCGATGTATCTGTCCGCCGACTGGAACAAGCCCGTATATACGTCACGAAATTCCTAATCAATCGACGTGTTCCGGAAATAGAACTCATTGATATTCTGGTTCAATGTCATGTCCGGACGAAGGCGGTCCATATAATAAGGTATGCCGCCGATGGCCATATAGCTAAGGGCTATTTCATAATCGGACATCATAAAGCCACGGCTGGCATAATACCGCCTTGATTCCCGAAGGCTGAACGGAGCAAGGTATATCTTCTCGGTGAGTCGCCCGTGCAGGCCGCCATAGTCTCTGATAATATTGTCAAGCATCCAGCTCGTAGCCGAGCCGCAGACTATCAGAAAGATGTTCCTTTGTTTCGCCGCCCAACTGTTCCAGAAATAACCGAGTTCCTCAACAAGCTCAGATGATTTCGGTCCGGCAAGCCAATTCTCAGGTTCCTTATATGAGGCGTCCAGTCCATAATCCAGCAGGCTGCGATAGAAATGTCTGAGCTGCGTCTTTTTGTACATCGGCTCTTCTCCGTCTTCGCATTTTCTGAATGTCCCGACCACGGAAAAAGCCAGTTCGCCGCGGAATGCCTCATCGACAAGATATGACTTGCCGACGCGGCGACGACCATATATGGCCAGAAACTCAGACTTGTCTGAACGATACAGCCTGTCGATTGTTTCCAGTTCCCGCTTCCTGCCGATTATATTTGCTGTATTCATAGCCGTTGTGTTTATGCTGCAAATATAACTTCAGAATGTGTATTTTCCAAGAATCTCAGCCAAAATTGAATAAAAAGTCACGTTTTGGC
>CAVBPI010000037.1:2872-8298 GCA_963596955.1 bacterium
GTGGAGCGCCGGGATGTAGAGCGGGAAGCCGAGCATGAAGCTGCCTACGGAGAAGCGGTCGTCGGGGCAGAGCTTTGAGTTCACGGACTCGCGGACCACGAACTCGCAGTTCCCGAGATATTCAAGCCTCACAAGACGGTCGGGAGCCCATCCTATTATAAGTCCGGCGCCGGTGGGGAGACTTTCCGATTCCACGACCTTGGAGCTGAAGAAGCGGGAGTTGACGGTCTTGTCCTTGCGGAGCTCCCTGCAGTAGGCCGGGAAGTCGCTCTGGCCTATGAATCTACTGAGAATGTCGAGCGTCGATGGGCGCGGAGAGCGGGTTCCGGAGACATAGCCCCAGAGCCGCTTGAGGGTCGATGCGGAGAGAAGTTCATGTATCTCCATTTCGATGACCACCGAAAGCGCCTCGAAGTCCGTGGTTGTCCGAATCTTCCTGCCGTATGCCTTTTCAACATCCTGGAGAAGGCAGCTGAGCTCCGGAATCATCTTACGCGCGATATTCTTTGCCATAGTGTCTCACATTTCATAAACACTGCAAAGTAAAGCATTATCGCCCAATCCGGCAAAGTTCATTTTGGTTCATATCATATATTTCTAAAAAAGGCAGCAATAAAAAGACGCCCGGACATCTGTTTGCCCGGGCGTCCTTATCACATTGCAGCCTTAGAAACATGAAAAGAATAAACTGCTTCAGCAAACTTAGTGTCATTGTTCACTAACTTTGCAGTGGGCGGCGTATGTATCTGACTACAGAGAGACCGGCTTACCGTCCGACGCGGCGGCGGAGACAGGCCTTGTAGGCATCCCAGTCGGTGATTGGGGTCTTGGCAACTCCGGATTCCATCGCGGCCTTCGCAACGGCGACGGAAACGCGCTCAAGAAGGCGCGGGTCGAGGGCAATCGGAATGATGTAGTCCGGGCCGAAATGCAGTTCCTTTGCGCCGGCCTCCTTCAGGACCTCCTCCGGGACGGGTTCCTTGGCAAGTTCGGCAAGGGCCTTCACGGCGGCGTGCTTCATGGCCTCGTTGATGGCCGTCGAGTGAGTGTCGAGGGCGCCGCGGAAGATGTACGGGAAGCCGCTGACATTGTTCACCTGGTTAGGATAGTCGGAACGGCCGGTTGCCATGATTGCGTCCGGACGCGCTTCCTTGGCCTCATCGTACCCGATTTCCGGAACCGGGTTCGCCATGGCGATGATGACCGGATGCTCAGCCATTGACCTCACCATGTCCTGACTCACCGCGCCTGCCTTCGAGAATCCCGCGAACGCATCCGCTCCCGCCATCGCCTCGGCAAGGCTGTGCAGGTCACGGGTTGTTGCAAATTCGCGCTTATATTCGTTCAAATCTGTCCTGTCCGCGCGAACGACGCCCTTGCTGTCACACATCACGATGTTCTCCTTGCGCAGTCCGAGGCTCACATACATCTTCGTGCAGGCAATGGCAGCCGCACCCGCGCCGCTCACCACCATCTTCACATCCTCAATCTTCTTCCCGGCAATCTCAAGCGCGTTCAGAAGAGCCGCCGCGCTGATGATGGCCGTCCCATGCTGGTCATCGTGCATGAGCGGAATATCGACCTCATCCTTGAGACGCCTCTCAATCTCGAAGCACTCGGGAGCCTTGATGTCCTCAAGGTTGATTCCTCCGAAAGTAGGGGCTATGTTCCTGACCGTCCGGCAGAACTCGTCCATGTCGGCCGCGTTCACCTCGATGTCAATCGCATCCACGCCGGACAGCTTCTTGAACAGCACCGCCTTGCCCTCCATCACCGGTTTCCCGGCAAGAGCGCCGATGTTCCCCAGTCCGAGCACGGCCGTCCCGTTCGTGATTACGGCGACAAGATTCCCTTTCCCCGTATAGTCATACGCCTTGTGCGCGTCGGCCTGTATCTCAAGGCACGGAGCGGCGACTCCCGGCGTATATGCAAGAGCCAAATCGTGCTGATTTTCAAGTGGTTTTGTAGGCTTCACCTCAAACTTCCCGGCAGGGAACGAGGCGTGATATTCCAGCGCCTGACTGTTAATCTCATTCGTACTCATATATGCTAACCTGATTTATACTATTTTTCCACAACACACGGAAACGGAACACGAGACCGTTTGCTGCAGCCCCATATATTCAACATTAGTGCCGAACCCGCATATATCCGTTCAACAAAATCGCCCCTTTCTATACAAAAATTCCCCCGCCGACGACACATTTTTTCGTCATAAAGGAGTATATTTGCGGATATAAGGAATCAATGCTCTGAAACTCAGGAATATATGAAAACAAATACAACCGGCGGCAGAAGACCGAAGAAAAAGAAGAAGACTCTGAAGGGAATATTGCTCCAATGCATAAGAAACTATGAATTCAACTGGCTGCAAATACCCTTCGCCATTTTCCTTGCATTTTTCATCTGGGCCGTGACATACAAGCCGGAGGAGAGTGCTCCTGCACCGAAGAGAAACGGAATCGAGTCTTTCATCGGCTACGACCCGAACAGGAGAATTGAAGACATCATGCACATTGACTACACCAACGGAAGAATTGAATACCGCCTGCCCGACAGTCAACGAACATCACAGCGCGGTGCCACAGTGACTCCATTATTCCCTGCCACCGGCACGACCATCTATGACAACAACGGCAAGCCCATCCACATCGACGCATCCCCCGAAGACATACTCGAACAACTCCGTGACGACATCGACTTCGACGACCTTGCCGACTATTACGATTACTATCCCGACGACGAGTGGTAAGCGCGATGAACAGCAATTCTACAGTCCGGCGTCCTGACCGAGACGGACTCTTACGCGACATTGTCGTATGACCCAAATTACCATTTTTTCGTAACGACTTTTTCGTAACGAAAAAACGGCAACGTCAAATTTTCTGCCGGCCGGAGGTGCTGACGAGCCAGACGCCGAGGCAGACGAGGAGCATGGCGAGGAGCTTCATGAGGGTGAAGGTTTCCTGTGAGGCGGCGACGGCGAGGAGGGAGGCGGTGACTGGCTGGAGGTAGTTGTACATCGCCACTGTTGTCGGCTGGAGGTATTTCTGGCCGAAGGGGACGAGGAAGTAGCTGATGAAGGTCGAGAATATGATGATGAAGGCGAGCGCGAGCCATGCGGCCGGAGGGACGGCGGACCATTGCGTGCGGAACAGTTCCGAGGCAGAGAACGGAAGGAGCATGACGGCGCCGAAGAGGTATTTCCATTTCATCAGGGTGATTGGAGAATACTTCCGGATAATGTCCTGAAAGAAAACGAGATAGACGCCGTATGAAATCTGGGAGAGCAGGCAGCAGACCGCGCCGGGGATGGAGCCGCCGGATGCGATGGAACTGCCATAGAGGGTGACGAACAGCGTGCCGGAAATGCCGAGCAGGATGCCGCCGACCTTGCGGGCATTGACTTTTTCGCGGAGGTGAACCGCGGACATGAGCACCGTCCCAATCGGCAGAGTCGCCATGCAGACGGCGGCCTCCGTCGGGGAAGACAGCGAGATGCCCCTCATGTAGAACAGCTGGACCAGAACCGTGGAGAAGAACGCCGCAAGGAACAGCTTCCAACAGTCCTTTTTCTCAACCTTCTCCGCCCTTTCCGACTTCAGCGCAAGCGAGGCCAGCCAGAAAAGCAGTGTGCCGGAGAGGATGCGTACGTCGGCAAGCACAGTCGAGGAAATGATGCCCCCTGCCAGAATGAACTTCGAGACAGGCACCGCCGCGCCCCAAACAATATTACAAATAAGAAGAGATATATGTCCGGTACGCCTTTGCCTTGATGTCGTCATAATTTTACTAAATCTCGCTTTTCAAGAGACTTTTAGTGGAAAATATTTCCTATGCAAAGAGATCATCCATCACTACTTGGGACTGCACTGCATCGGAGTACATATTCTCCTTCACGCCATAGGTGGTGACCATTGATATGAGAATGGACTTTCTGGTTCCAGTCTCACGGATGAAGGCCGCAACCTTGTTCCGGAGTTTCTCGTCGTAATCCTTGTCGATGACATATGCCTCAGACGCCCATTTCATCTCGCAGATGTTGATGGTATCATCCCTGCGGTCGATGAGAAGGTCAATCTGTGCTCCCCTCTCTCCCGGTCCCATATTCTTCCGGTCAGAACGCCAAGCGCATTGTTTGGTCATCACGCCTGCAATGCCCAGTGCCGCTTTAATCTGCCCCACGTGCTGCAGACATACCCGTTCGAAAGCCAACCCGGCCCAGGTTCGCTGAACGCCCGAATTGAGCGAGTGGCTCCAGAAAGCCGGGTCGCTGCCGGACTCCTTGATGAACTTGTAATAGAAAATCGTATAGTTGTCGATAAGTTGGAAAAGGGCGTCCTTCTTCTCCTTGCCGATGGCGGCGTACTTGCGAATGAACCCGCACTGCTCCAGTTCTTCCAGACATGTGGTCAGTACACCGCTGTTCTCTAAACCATAATCATCAATCAACTCCTGACGCGTGAGACCTTTGGCCTTGTCTCCCAATGCCTCCACAATCTTGATGTAACGATCCGGATTCTTGAAAAGAGACTCGTACAGGGCACTGTACTCCCCACGCAGTTTCCCATTCTCGGCAAAGAAAAGATTGTCGATATTTTGGGCGGCAGACTTTCCTCGCTGGAGCAGGCTCCAATAGTAAGCCGGTCCTCCCATCACCATATAGAGCGTAAGAATCTGATACCGGTTGATACGAATGTTCCGGCTCTGCATGTACTCCTCGCACTCCTTCAGAGTGAAAGGCATCAGATATATCTGCGTGTTCACTCGGTTGTGGAGACCTCCCCGGTCCTTGATGACCTTATTGATGATCCAAGAAGTGGCGGAAGCACAGATAATCAGCAGAACATCCTTGCGGGCACTGCACCAGCTGTTCCAGAAATGCTCCAGGGCAGAAACGAAATTGGACTTGGGCGTATCCATCCAAGAGATCTCGTCAATGAATACCACCTTCTTTTTCTTCCGGCTGGATTTGATGACAGCCTTCAGGGCATTGAAGGCATCGGGCCAGCCGTCAAACTCAGGGCAATCCCTGTAGCCGTAGTCAATCAGAGAAGTGCGGAAAGCGGCAAGCTGGCCGGCAATCTTCTCCTTAGCCACGCCCACATGCTGGAAGGAGAATTCATAGTTGAACGCCTCTCGCACAAGGAAAGTCTTGCCTACACGGCGACGGCCGTACACCACCACAAATTCGGAGTATTCTGACTTGAAAGCATCATTGAGCTCTCTGAGTTCTTCTTTTCTGCCAATAAGCATAGTTCGTATCGTTTTGATGGCGCAAGTTAAACATTTTTTGCTAAATCTCGAGATTTTTCGACGATTTAGCAGAAAATGATTTGCTGGGCAATTGAAAGGATGCTGCGGATATCAGTGCATATGCTTTCGTAAAAAAATCACTACATTTGTTGTTTAAAATTTTGATTTAT
>CAVBPI010000037.1:8372-9598 GCA_963596955.1 bacterium
TTTATGAAAAAATTTGGTGAGAAGATATTTTATGTCGGGGTGAATGACCACGCCACGACGCTTTTCGAGGGGCTGTGGCCTCTGCCTTACGGTGTCAGTTATAACGCCTATCTCATTGTCGATGAGAAAATTGCACTGATTGATACGGTGGAGGAGCCGTGGAAAGAAGAATTTGTCGGGAAAATCCGGCAGGCAATCGGAGACCGTCCGGTGGACTATCTGATTGTCAATCACATGGAGCCTGACCATTCTTCGTCAATCGCCTCAGTCATGGAACTCTATCCGGAGATTACGATTGTCGCAAGCGCGAGGGCTGTGCCGATGCTGGGCGGCTACTACGGCATTCCGGCAGGCCGCATCAGGGTGGTCGGCGACGGGGAGAAAATTTCGCTCGGGCAGACGGAGCTTACGTTCCACATGACCCCGATGGTTCACTGGCCGGAGACGATGATGACCTGGTGCGAAAATGAGCATACGCTGTTCTCGGGCGACGCTTTCGGAACATTCGGAGTGCCCGGTCTGAAGGCGACGGAACACGAAGAGAGTGAAACCGTCTGCGAAGACCCGAATGAGATAAGCGACTGCGGGTTCAATGATTTGGGAATATACCGGGACGAGATGATACGGTACTATTCGAACATCGTCGGGAAATACGGTGTCCCAGTGCAGACGGCGCTAAAAAAACTTGCGGGGCTAAAAATTGAAAGAATATGCAGCACACACGGGCCTGTGTGGGAAAAATTCGCGGAAGAAGTTGTCGGAATATATGACAAACTCAGCCGCTATGAGGCGGAGCCTGGAGTATGCATCGCCTACGGAACCATGTACGGGAACACGGAAAAGGCGGCGAAGGCTCTGTCAGAGGAGCTCACCGCCCTCGGCGTTCCGAACGCGCTCCACGACCTGCGCGTCGAAAACGCCTCATACGCGATACGAGACACATTCAGGTACAACACGCTCGTGGTCGGGTCACCGACCTACAACGGAGGCATCTTCCCGCCCGTCGAGGCATTCATGAAAGCCGTGGCGGCACGCGGAGTCAAGAACCGCAGGTTCTTCGCGTTCGGCACCTACACATGGGCGGCGGCAAGCGTCAAGATCCTTCTCGAACAGGCAACGGCGCTCGGCTTCGAGCCTGTCAGCCTCCCTGAAGGCATGGTCAACGCCCAGACTGGCGGCCTGACCTTCCCACAGGCGTTCTCGCCTCAGAAATTCAACATCAAGTC
>CAVBPI010000037.1:9631-12592 GCA_963596955.1 bacterium
CGATTCGGGAAAGCCTCTGAAAACATAGAGATTATGTGAAAACATGACCCGCCGAGTCGAATAAATCATAGCCTGGCACTTGCCGGCAGAACACTTTTGTCGGCATTGGAGAGATGTCTGAACTCAGAGTGTCGTGACGCAGCTTCGGCGGGAGCCGTAAACGGCTGTGGCGTGCTTTCTGTCAGGAGAGACCTCAATGACGGCGCCGGGGATGGCAGAATTGGTTTTGAGTTCGCCGTCCTTCATTATCATTCCCGGCTGAGGGATATGATAGGCAATGCCAAGCTCCTCCCACCACGGCATCTCGCTGCCGACAATGACGCTGTAGAACTCGGATTTGGTCTGCGATGATGACGCATTCCACCCGCGCTCGAACACACCGAGAACCTTAGGAAAACTATTGTAGCAGACATCGTCGAAGCTGCGGACAGTTTCAGTAAAAAGCTGCGCCTGAACCCCGACGATGTTATCCGCAGTCCTGACAGGAAGACCGAGTGACATCGTATCGTCAATGTAGCGTGCCCAGTCATGCGCAATCTCCTGCTTGTTTGAGGAATACGCCTGATCCGCATAGGTAAACTCCACGTTGGACATGACCGTCGGATAGCCTTGGGCTGCGATTGTGAAAGGAAGTTCGCTGTTTCCCCATGCCGTGTTCCACACATGATTCACAAACATCACATCCTTAAGCTTGGCGGCCACCGAGGGTTCCGCACAGGTCGCGATTTCCTGCCATCCTGAAATCTTCACACCTTTTGCCTTGGCAATGTCGGCAACCCGTCCAAGGAACACCGACTGGAGCGGCTTACCGTACCATGCGCCGTGAGGAACCTCGTCGCCCCCGATGTTTATGGCCTCAAGCGGAACGCCGGCCTCGGAGTAGAGACTGATGAAACTGTCGAAAATACGCTCAATGAAAGTATATACGGATTCAAGTTCAACGCTCATCACATTGTCCGTATATCCCTGCGCTCCCCAGTAACGGGAACTGTCAGCAGGATCCTGAAGACGCATTGAAGCGTCACCCGTCCTCTTCTCGTAAGCATTCATTGAATATATGGCAGCGCGGCTGTGCCCCGGCGTGTCTATCTCCGGAATCACGCGCATCCTCCGTTCCCACGCATAACGGAGTATGTCTATATACTCCGACTTTGAGTAGAATCCGTTGGAGAGCGCGGAGGAAGAAGGGTCGGCACACCCGTCGTATGAAGGCTGAAGCCCAATCTCAGGGATCAGACAATGGAATGCGCCGACGGACGTGAGTTCAGGAATGCCGGCGACGGCGATGCGCCAGCCCTCATCATCCGCCAGATGAAGATGAAGGTAGTTCACCTTATACTCGGCAAGAATGTCTATAAGTCTCCTGAGATTATCCGGCGTAGTGAAGTTCCTTGACACGTCAAGCATATAACCGCGATATTGTAAATCAGGCCAATCCTCTACATAGACATTCCGAAGAGGTTCCGTGCCGCTGTTCCGGAGCAGTTTGGCCAGCGTTATCCCCGCATAAAACTTACCATCGGCATCCTCGGCCGAAGTCCGGACATTCCCGTCGGCGTCAATCGACAGGCGATACCATCCGTGAGGTCTGTCCTTTTCAAGAGCATCCGCAAACGGTGTCCGTCCGATGTGCTTCGGCATAGGAACGATGTCGCAGACATCAACGGGAGAGACCTTCAAAGAAGCGTTGTAGTCATACCACTCCCTCCCGTCTGACTCCAACGGCAGAAATTCATATTTTGCTTTCAACGGCGCTCCTGTGATTGAGTAGGAGTTCATATCCTGAAGCACAAATCCTTCCGGAGCCCAGCTGTGACGCTTGAGCGGAGACGATTTATATGAAATGACTAAAGAATCGGAATCACAACGCTGTTCCAAAGGAATTATTTTATAGAGATTACCTTGAACCGCCGACATTTCCGCATCGGAGCCGGAAAGGACTTCGACATTCGCAGGCATCTGAGAGAACCAGATTGTCCAGTCCTCCGGAAGTGATGATGCATTGAGGATGACAATCCTATGAATACATTCGCCGTTCAGCGAAGCGCCTTCCTCCCATCTGATTTCAGGGGCTTCAGCGGCACAAGACACCGCAAGAATGGCAACCAGAACGTATCTGGTCAAAGATGCCGAAGATTTCAGAGTGATTTTCATAATGCCGGGGTTTCATATTGTTTCACAAATATACTGATTATATTCCTTATGTCAGCGTTGATAGACACGCACATAGTCGATGACATATTCGGTCGGGAATATCGAGTCGTCGATGCCCATGTAGCCGCCCCAGCTGCCGCCGACCGCGATGTTCAGCTTTATGTTGAACGGCTTGTCGAAAGGCCATGACTTAGGGTCTCCGGAGCCGTCGTTGCGGAACGTGAAATATGGAACGTCGTCGATGTAGGCCTGAATGTACTCGGCAGTCCATTCTACCCCATAGATGTGGAATTCGGTTTCCGGAGACTTAGGATAATAAGAGGTCGTCAGCAGATTCTTGCCCGCGTCCGTCCTGTCCTTTTTGTTGTGGACTGAAAACCAGACAATTCCCGGCTCGCAGCCGACATATTCCATGATGTCAATCTCTCCGTCCAGCAGATTGTCCGAAGTCCTCGCCACAGGCAGCATCCAGAAGGCCGGCCACGTTCCGCGACCCGCCGGAAGCTTCGCACGCATCTCAATCTTGCCGTAGGTCCACGAGCGCTTCGTGGTCATCCTCGCGGAAATGTACTTCTTTCCGTCGAGCGGCGTGTCAAGCCTGTAGGCAGTGATGACGAGATTGCCGTCCTGAACCTTTGAGACGACCTTGTCGCCATAGACCTTGTCAACATAATACTGAGCCTCGTCGTTGCCCCATCCTGAGCCGCCGGTCTCGAAGCTCCAGTTGTCAGACGGTTCTGCCCATGCCTCGCCATCAGCCGGAGTCTCGTCAAATTCATCGGACCACACAAGGCGGTACTCTCCCGT
>CAVBPI010000038.1:0-1873 GCA_963596955.1 bacterium
GCGACGAATTTACGGGAATAAATAAATCTGTTTAATAATGAATATTTGACAATACGGCATATTCCTTTGATATACATATATTTCCGAAGAATACACATTTCGATAAAAATAAACTTTTAGGGTCTTTTTGTTTGTCGGATTATAGAAAATAACTTGCACCGAAAATACTAATAACTAAATCCACGAACAATGAGAAAAACTCAACTGCTCAGCATCTGCGTTTTCTCCTTATTCCTCTTTGACTTGGCGGCCACGCTTCCGTCGGGCACGGGCAGGACGGCCTTCGCCTCGGAAACTGCCGCGTCTCAGGACAACAGAACCGTCAGGGGAATAATCAGGGACGCGAACGGCGAACCGGTAATCGGCGCGTCGGTCATAGAGTCCGGCACTTCCAACGGAGTGGTCACGGATGTCGATGGAAAGTTCTCGCTCACGGCTCCGCAGGGGGCCAAGATGGAAGTCTCGTGCCTCGGCTACGGCGACGCGAGCTTCATCGTCGATAAGAGGGAGCACTACGACATCCGCCTCATGGAGTCTTCCGAATTTCTCGACGAGGTGGTCGTCGTCGGAATGAACAACCGTCAGACAAGGCGTTCCATCACCGGCGCCGTCTCCACCATCCAGACAAAGGAACTCGTCCAGTCCCCGGTGGCGAACATCTCCAACGCCCTTGCCGGCAAGCTTCCGGGACTCATCACCGTGCAGTCTTCCGGCGAACCGGGAGCCGACGCCTCCTCGCTCTATGTCAGGGGACTCGGAACCTACGGAACGAGCGCTCCGCTTGTGGTTATCGACGGCCTGCCGAGAAACAAGGCCGACTTCGACATGCTCGACCCTAACGAAATCGAGTCCATAACCATCCTCAAGGACGCATCTTCTTCATCGCTCTACGGAATCCAGGGCGCGAACGGAGTCATCGTCGTGAGCACCAGACGCGGAGGCGGAAACGAGGCGCCTAAGATTTCCTTCACCATCCAGCAGGCCCTCCAGCAGCCTATCCGCCTGCCGGAGACCATGAGCTCATACGAGCAGGCACTCTACAACCGCGCCGTCGATTATAACGACGGGCAGCCGGAGCGCTACACCGACGAGGTGCTTGAAATCATAAAGAACGGCTCCGACCCCTACCAGTACCCGAACACCAACTGGTTTGACGTCGTGCTGAAGAACCACTCGTGGCAGCAGCAGTACAACATCAACATCTCCGGCTCGCTCGGCAAGAAGAACCGCGTGAACTACTTCATCTCAGGAAGTTACATGAATCAGGGAACCCTGCTCAACCACACGGACGAGTTCACGGCCAACTACGGGGTGAAGCCTAAATACGACAGGTGGAACTTCCGTTCCAACCTCGACGTGCAGGCGACCAAGAGGCTGAACATAAGGATTGACATGGCCGGACGTCTTGAGACCCGCGTGGGACCGAGCGAGAGCTTCACTCATGTGTTCAACATCATCACGAGCCGCCTTCCTGGTTCGCAGTCAATCTATAACCCAGACGGCACTCTCGCGGCGGGTTCCGCGCTTGAAATACCTTACCAGAACAACCCTTACGGAGTCATCACCCGAAGCGGCTACTACAACAGGGGCTCGAACGTGATGTATGGGACGATTTCGGCGAAATATGACTTCGACTTCATCACCGAGGGCCTAAGCGCCCAGGCATATTTCAGTTTCGAGAACACCAACAGTCTCCAGAGGGTGTGGAGGCAGACTTTCGAGCAGTTCTGGTACAGGGGACCGGACGCGATTACCGGCGAGCCTGTCTATCAGGACTACACCACCAACGGCCGTCTTCAGGCCTCCACATGGTCGTCAGTCGAGCGCTACACCTACTACGACCTGCGCCTTAACTACGACCGCGACTTCGGAC
>CAVBPI010000038.1:1883-12573 GCA_963596955.1 bacterium
CTGCTCGGCAACCGCACGCTCAAGAACCTCTACAGCTCCGAGTACATGTACGCCTATCAGGGTCTGAGCGCACGTGCCGCCTACAACTTCGCCCAGCGCTATTTCGCCGAGTTCAACCTCGGCTACAACGGCTCAGAGAACTTCCCTAAGGGCAGGCGCTACGGCGTGTTCCCGTCCTTCTCCGCCGGCTGGGTCATCAGCGACGAGCCGTGGCTCCATTCTCCTGACTGGCTCAAGATTCTCAAGATAAGGGGCTCCTACGGAACTGTCGGAAATGACCAGATCGGCGGCAACCGCTTCCTCTACATCAGCGAGTTCGGCCCTGGCGGCGCTCTCGGAAGCATATTCCCGAACGGATATTACTTCGGAACGACCAACGGCGGAACCTCCGCTGCCGGCGGACACAACGAGACCCGCGTCGGCAACGCCTATGTCACATGGGAGAAGGCCTACAAGACCAACGCCGGATTCGACCTCTCGCTCTTCGAGGGCAACGTGCTCAACCTCACGGTCGATTATTTCCACGAAAGGCGCGACAACATCCTCACCGCGGCCGGAAGCGTCCCGGACTATGTCGGCTTCAAGGCGTTCTCCAAGGACTTCTCGATTTTCTCGAACCTCCAGATGACGTGGGCGAAGAACAAGGTGCTCGAAAACGACCAGCCCGCTCCGGCATACGACTATCAGGACCTTCGCGGTTATGAAATCGGCTATGCACTCGGCTACAAGTCCATAGGCTTCTTCGAGAGCCAGGAGGACATCGACAACAGCCCGGCGCAGAAGTTCGGCCCGGTGATTCCGGGTGACATCAAGTACCAGGACACCAACGGCGACAATGTCATTGACCCGTCCGACCGAGTGCCTATCAAGTGCTTCTCCGTGCCTACTCTCACCGGAGGCCTCTCCATAGGATTCAATCTCTACGGCTTCGATTTCAGCATGCTCCTCAGCGGGGCTCTCGGAGGAACCGCCCGCCTGTGGTCCTACCCGTCCAGCGTCATCAACCTGCGCCGGTGGACCAAGGAGAACAAGGACGCGATACTCCCTGTCGCCCACACCACCGCGAACAACAACGTGGTTTCGGACCAGAACCTCATGAAGACCGACTACCTCAAGCTCAGGAACATCGAGCTCGGCTACACCTTCCCGACCGCGTGGATGAAGAAGATTCACGTCACCACGGCTCGCGTCTATGTAAACGCTCAGAACGTGGCTGTGTGGGACAAGATGTGGCTCAAGGACCGCGACCCGGAGTCCGCCGGTTCCGGAACGCTGCCTTACCCTCTCCAGAGAGTGTTTAATATGGGGCTTCGCTTTGAATTACAGTAAATTACGATTGAGATGAAAAGAATATACTATATTTTTACCGTCATTGCCGCTGCCTCCCTTGCCGTTTCCTGCGGCGACTTCCTTGAGCGTGCGCCGGGAGATAACATGACCAAGGAGGAACTGTTTTCCAAGATTGAGACTGCGGAGCGCTATCTGGACAATGCCTATGTCTATCTGCCGGACTTCCAGTGCAACACCGAGGACCTTACCGGACGCTACAAGCTCGGCGGAGCTACCGACGAAATCGGCTTCCAGCAGGCCTCCGGCTACCCGGCGTCGCCGTTCGACATCAACCTCGGAAGCTGGAACCCGACCCAGATGCCGATGGCACGCAACTGGAGCGACTTCTACGGCTGCATCCGGCGCTGCAATATGTTCATCGAGAACTACGACCTCATTCCGGAGGATATGTCGGCCGGCGGGGCGAGCAACCGAAAGGAAAGGCTGCTCGGTGAGGCCTACGGACTCCGTGGCTACTACTATTTCCTGCTCTTCAAGCAGTGGGGCGGAGTGCCGATTCTGAACTCGGTGCTTGACCCGGGCAACGTCGATTCGCTCAAGGGAATCAAGAGGGCGAGCGCGGAGGAGACCGTGAACCAGGTTCTCTCGGACATGGACGAGGCCATGCTTCATCTTCCCGAGAAGCACGACGATGCCAACTTCGGCCGTTTCACCTCCGTCGTCGCGGCTGTCGTGAAGGCGCAGGTGAAGCTCTACTGGGCCAGCAAGTATTGGAACAGGGACAACGACCTTTCTCGCTGGGAGGATGCCGCCGAGGCTAACCGCGAGGCTCTGAACATGGCTGAGAAGGCGGGCTACATCCTTGCACCGACTTACACGGAGATGTTCAACAAGGCCGCGATTTCGAGCGAGTTCATCTGGACCAAGAACTCCGAGCACTACGAGTGCTACTGGTGGGATTTCTACGCCATGCCGCTGGGCTACAATGCCTACAATGTCGATGGACCGCTTCAGGAGATTGTGGATGACTTCGAGATGAAGGCTACCGGAAAGATTCCTGTGACAGGCTACAATGCCGACAACACGCAGATTATCGATGAGACCTCCGGATATGACCCCGAGCATCCGTGGGATGGCCGCGACGACAGGTTCTACAGCTGCATACTCTACAACGGGGCGCAGCTTCAGGGCCGCCCGATTGACATCTCCGCCAACGGCAAGGACAACATCAACATCGGCTCTATCATCCGCACCAACTACTTCACGAGGAAGTATCTCGACGAGAACCACAACCTCGTGACCAACGCCAGCTGGACCTACCGCCGCTTCGCAATCATGAGAACGTCGGAACTTTATCTGAACTATGCCGAGGCGCTGATTGAAATGGGCGGCGCTTCCAACCTTGAGCGCGCCAAGGAACTCATCAACACCATCCGCCGCAGGGCAAAGTGCGCCGTCGAACTCCCGTCGGGGCTCACTCAGGAGGAACTTCGCGCGAAAGTCCGTCAGGAGCGCAGGATGGAGCTTGTTTTCGAGAACCACAGGTTCTGGGACGTGCGCCGCTGGATGATTGCTGAGACGGTCGATAACAAGACGGTGCACCGTGTGGCGGTTGATGCCGACGGCAAGATTACCTACCCTGTGTTCCAGAAGAGGGTATTCGACCCTACCCGCCACTATCTCTTCCCGATTCCTCAGACCGAAATCGACAAGAACCGCGCTCTGGAGCAGAATCCGGGGTGGTGATGTAGAATGAGCTTTCGGCCGGTCCATGTGGCGGGCTGAAAGTCTTTTTGATAAAATCGTTTAACAACTAATAACTTTAAATCTAATTTGTTATGAAAAGAATCATGTTTGCAATCAGCGCCGCGGCCCTTGTCGCCGGACTGTTTGTCTCCTGTGAAAAGACCCCTCAGGACAACGGAAAGCCTGCGGATGAAAAGATTACAGTCAGCATGAAGGCTGACGCGGCATTTGCGGAGGACAACACCGCGAAGCTTACGCTTGAACTCTCCAAGGCGGCTTCGGCCGACGTGACCGTGACCCTTGCCAAGGCGCCGGTTCAGAGCGGCAAGAACGAGGTTCCGGCCAACTTCTCCAAGAGCGTGAAGATTGAAAAGGGCAGGACATCCGCCGAGGTGAATGTCGAGGCCGACGTGCTCGGACTTGAGTCGGGCGAGTATCAGACAGCAATCAAGATTGCGGCTGTGAAGGGCGCGGAGACTCCGGAGGACGCGGTGGTATATATCGCCCTCAGCTATTCCTTCAAACCGGAGGTCAATGTCTATGCGGACCAGACCTTTGCCGGAGACAAGACAGCGAAGATTCGCGTCGCCCTCGCAAAAGCCACCACAAAGGACGTGAAAGTGAAACTCGCGCCTGCCGCAGACAACAAATACACGGTGACGATTGCTCCTGCCGAGCTTACTATTGCGGCGGGACAGACCGAGGCCGAGGCGGTTGCCACAATCGAACTTCCGGAAAGCGTTGAAATCGGAGTGACTCCTCATGTGATTGACATCGTTGAGGTTGAGAACGCTGTCAAGGGCAAGGTCACCACGGCGACAATCAACCTCGCATATCCGTTCTCTTATGCAATCACCATTGACGGCGACTTCTCCGACTGGGACAAGGACGGAATCATCACATATTCTCTTCCTGAGGGAACGGTTCTCTATCCGATGATTCGCAAGATGAAGCTTACCGGTGACAGCAAGACCGTTTATCTCTATTTCGAGTTTGTGGATCCGGGCACTGTTGAATACTACAGCAGCAACAAGAAAGAAGTCCGCAAGGGTGAACCTCTCGCAAGTAACACTCTGCCTATCGACATCTGGATTGACGCGGACGGAAATGTCGAGACCGGCTGCTATGTGGGTGCTACGGATAACGAGACGACTTATCCTCCTTACGCACAGGACAATATGGGTCTTGAATGGTACATCGAGGGCGGTTTCCACATGGGCAATCCTTTCACTGACTTCACGGGGCTGACGGCATATTTCTATGGAGGAAAGGACAAGGATAATGTATGGAGCGGAGGACTCGCTTCACAGGCCGGCAACTATACGGCAGCCGAATTCTTCGGTCAGGTCACTTTCGATGAGGGCAAGAACCTCGGCCAGGCGGAGGTGATGTTCGACAGAAAGTTCTTCAAGATGACTACGAACAAGGCACGATTCGCCCTCAAGATCATGGACGGCCCTTGCAACTGGAATGCGATAGGCTATCTTCCGCAGGGCAACGCTACCGACATGAAGAATCCTGAATCAAGAACACAGGTTGATATGGCAACCGTAATCCTTCCGGACTATGTTGAGTAAGCTCACCAGACTTTCGACACTTTTTGCAGCCTCTCTCCTGCTGCTCGCGTTCTGCGCGGGCTGCGGGAAGAAGGCCGACGAGCCTTTCTTCAAACTCAGAGGCGTGATTCTCTGCTGGGACGACATCAAGAATCCGGACGTCATCGACTGGATTGACCTGATGAAGAAGAACGGGCTTAACACCGTCAGCGTCTGCGGACACCCGTATGACAGTCCCGAATACTACGAGTTCCGCCAGAAATGCATCGACGCGGGACTTGACTTCGAGTACGAGGAGCACGCGATGTCGTGGCTTCTTCCGCGCGAGCTGTTCGCGACCCACCCGGAGTATTTCCGCATGGACGAGAACGGTGTGCGCCAACCCGACGGCAACGGATGCCCTTCGTGTCAGGAAGGCCTTGAGGTGCTGATGTCCAATGTGCCGGAGTTTGTCCGCACGCATCAGCCTTCAAACCACAAGTACTACACCTGGCTCTTCGACGGCGGCGACGTCTGCCACTGCGAGAAATGCCGGGGCTACAATGTAGCCGATCAGGGACTCATCTTCGAGAACCACATAATCAAGGCTCTCCGCAAGATTGACCCGGAGGCGCAGCTCGCGCATCTCGCCTACCACAACTCGATAGAGGCTCCGTCCTGCGTAAAGCCTGAGGAAGGGATATTCCTTGAGTTCGCGCCTTTCTTCCGCACATGGGACCAGCCTCTCAAAAACAAGGAAGCGGTAGGACGCGACGGCAAGACGACCCACGGCGAGTTCCTTCGTATGCTTGAGGACAATCTCAAGGTTTTCCCGGCCGAGACCGCGCAGGTGCTCGACTACTGGATGGACGACTCGCTCTACAGCGGCTGGAAGAAACCTCAGGTGCAGGTTCCTTGGCATAAGGATGTATTCCTCTCCGACCTTGAGACATACGCATCCTACGGCATACGCAACATCACGGCCTACGCCATCTATGTCGATGACTATTATGTCAAGACTTTCGGGGATATATCCTTCGTGGATGACTATGGTCAGGGGCTGCTTAAATTCAGAAGATAATGAGAAAGATTCTGTTGATTCTGACGCTTGTGGCGGCGGCGCTGATGATGTCCTGCACACCGGAGAACACGGGTTCGGCGGTGAGCGGGTGGGAGAACATCGGCAAGGACGATAATCCCGACAAACCTGGGCCGGAAAATCCTGAGAAACCGGATCAGCCGGACAAGCCCGACCAGCCGGAGGAACCGGAGCGTTTCTTCAAGATGAGGGGACTCGTTCTCGGATGGTCAGAGGTCAGCAACGCCCGCGTGATTGACTACATCGCGATTGCGAAGAAGAACGGAATAAACACGTTCAGCGTCTATAACGCCCCTCGCGGAACCCAGGTCTGGACGAATTTCGAGAAGAATTGCGCCGACGCGGGGATTGACATCGAGTTCGAGGAGCACATGATGTCGTTTCTCCTGCCTCGTGAGCGCTTCGAGAACTACCCGGACTGGTTCCGAATGGACAAGAACGGCAACCGTACCAATGACGCGAACGGCTGTCCTTCCTCTGAGGGCGCTCTGAACGAGGTCTATCGCAATGCCATAGACATAGGAAAGCGCTACGCATCGACGAACCACCGCTACTATTTCTGGCTCGACGACGGCGGAGACATCTGCCACTGCCCAAAGTGCAAGGAACTGAACGCTTCCGACCAGGCCCTTATTTTCGAGAACAAGGCAATGGAGGCGCTCAAGACCATAGACCCGGAGGCGAAGCTCGCGCACCTGTGCTACAGCAACACCCTCGAACCGCCTAAGACGGTGAAGCCGCATGAGGACATATTCCTCGAATTTGCGCCTTTCTTCCGCACATGGGACCAGCCTCTCGCCAACACATGGGCGAAGGGACGCAGCGGCATCACCCACGCCGAGTATCTCAAGCAGCTCAAGGCCAACCTCAAGGTCTTCCCGGCCGAGACCGCGCAGGTTCTCGAATACTGGATGGATGACTCGCTTTTCAGCGAATGGAACGAGAGCAACCTCGTGGAAGTTCCGTGGAGCAATGAGATTTTCCTCAAGGACCTTGAGACATACGCCTCCCACGGCATCACCAACATCACCTGCTATGCGGCCTACGTCGGTCCCAAGTACGTGCAGAAGTTCGGCTACCCGAAGTTCCTCGACGAGTACGGGCAGGGTCTGCTGAACTACGGCGTGGAGGGACAGTGACGATGACGCCGGAAAATCATCGTGACAAGAAATGAGAACAAGTATATGAAGACAAAATGTAGTGTGACAATATTTATGGCGACCGCCCTCATCTCAGTTGTGGGGGCGTCCGCGGTTTCCTGCGGAGGGGCGGCGGGCGACGGAGGGGCTTTCGTCGTGTCCCCGTCCGCAGCAATCGACGGGCTCCATGCCCCATGGGACGGCCTTGAGGACAGCACCCTCTTCCGCTGCTTCTCCGACGGGGAGTCGTTCTATTTCTCCTATGAGGTGCCCGACAGCACTCCGACATACGCGGAGAATTTCGCGGGCGAGGCCACGGTTGAGAATGAGGACAGGGTGGAGATATTCTTCAGCCCTAAGCGCTCGATGGACGATTATTACTGCGCGGAGATTGACCCGCTCGGACGTGTGCTGGACTACTCCGGGCATTACTACCGCGACATTGACTATGGCTGGAACTTCCGCTCGATGCGGATTCTTGGGCAATTGACGGAAAACGGCTATATTGTCGCCGGGAAGGTCTCCAAGGCTGAGCTCCGCGAACTCGGCTGCGACCTTGAGGGCGGATTCTGGATGGGCGTTTTCAGGGCGGACTACCGGCCTGACATGAGCGTGAACTGGTATTCGGCGGTCAGCACGGACGACATATCCCCGGATTTTCATAAACCCGAAGTTTTGTTTTTCACGAAAATCAGATAATATCGAATAAATGAAAAGAATATTACCTTTTTTTACCTTTCTTCTGCTCGGCACGGCGGCATACTCGCAGACCGTGACAGTCAAGGACACCGTTTATACGACCTACGGATTCTCGGATCCTAACCCGATTCCTCTGACGTCGGGCAATGTGTATCCGTATCATAAATATGAAACCTTCGACTTCGGCTCTTCGCGGCGGACATGGAAGGTCGTGGTTCTCGAAAACGACTGGATTCGCGTGCGCATAATGCCGGAAATCGGAGGAAAGATATGGTCAGTCTATGACAAGACGACGGGAAAGGAGATGTTCTACGACAACGACGTCGTGAAGTTCCGCGAAATCTCTCTCCGGGGACCGTGGACCAGCGGCGGAATCGAGTTCAACTACGGAATCATAGGCCACGCCCCTTCCTGCGCCCATCCGGTCGAGTGGCGGACGGAGACTAAGGCGGACGGAAGCGTGAGCTGCTACATCGGCGTGCTCGAACTGCTCACACGAACCTCGTGGACGGTGGAAATCAATCTTCCTAAAGATGCCGTGTGGCTGAGGACGCGCTCGTTCTGGCACAACGCCTCGGGCGAGTACCAGCCTTACTACACCTGGGCAAACTCGGGTGTGAGGGCTTCGTCCGACCTTGAGCTCATATATCCTTCGACCTATACGATAGGGCACGACGGCGTCACGACCCCATATCCGGTTGATGAGGCGGGGCGTGACCTTTCGCTCTATGCGAACCAGAACTTCGGCATCGACAAGTCTTTCCATCCGGGCGGCTCGCACAAGGGCTTCTTCGGTGCATACTGGAAGGACGACGACTTCGGGATGCTGCACTACGCCCTTCGCGACGAGAAGCTCGGACGCAAGTATTTCAGCTGGGCACAGTCGCAGCAGGGCGACATCTGGGTGGGGCTGCTCACCGACAAGAGCCCGCAGTATGTCGAGCTTCAGAGCGGCAGGCTCTTCAATCAGAACCTGCTCAGCAGCGTCGATACTCCGTTCAAGCAGACGCTCTTCACGCCTTACGGAACCGACGAATGGAACGAGTACTGGCTTCCGGTCGCGGGGATAGGCGGAGCCGACGAGGTGAGCCTGCGTGCCGTGGTGAAGTTGAACGGGGGAGAGCTGGGAATATATCCTCTCACAGCACTTTCGGGGCGGCTCGTGGTTGAGGACGCTTCCGGACGGGAGATTGTCTCACGCGAGGTGAGTCTTCCGACAGCCGTGCCGTTCTTTGAGAAACTGCCTGCCGGGGCTGTTCCGGCAAAGGTCCGTGTCGGCTCTCACAGGCTCTGGAGCGCTGACGCTCAGGAGATTGACCGTCCTCACAAAATCAATCCGGAGTTCAGCCTCGACTCGGCCGAGGGGCAGATGACTCACGCGAAGTACCTCTACGGAATGCGCTACTACAAGGAGGCCGAGAAACACGCGGACAAGGCTCTTGAACTTGAGCCGTCCCTCGCTCCGGCGCTGAACCTAAAGGCGCTTCTGCTGCTCAGGAAGCTGGACTATACCGGGGCTTATGAGACGGCCGGACGCGCTCTCGCGATTGACGAGTACGACCCGATGGCGAACTACATCAGCGGTCAGGCGGCCGAGGGGCTTGGCAAGATCTGGGACGCTATGGACCGCTTCGAGATTGCCGCCGTCACTTCCGAACTCCGCAGCGCGGCGCAGATGCAGCTCGCGAGGCTTCATTTCCTTGACGGCCAGAAGGAACTGGCGGCTGACTACGCCCGCAAGTCACTGGTCGGCAATGCCTACAACCTATCGGCCTACGAACTGCTCTATCAGGCGGAGCCTTCGGAGAAATGGCTCTCTGCCATCGAGTCGCTTGACCCTCTCTGCCCTTTCCCGGCAATGGAGCGTATGCTCGCTGGAAAGAGCACGGCTTCGGAACTCGCCGCTTCGGTGAAGGAGGAGCTTCGCTGGCAGGTCTATCTTGAATACGCCGCTCTCTACAGCCGTCTCGGACTTTCCGACAAGGCCGCGAGGCTTCTTGATGCCTGCCCGGAGCAGAACGCGCTGCTTGCTGTGTGGATGGCATGGCTCAGGAACGACGCGGCCGCGCTTTCTTCGGTTGAGGAGGCCGCGATTGACCTCGTGTTCCCGTTCAGGGCGGAGTCGTGGCAGCCGCTCGAATGGGCTGTGAAGAACGGCGGCGGATGGAAGGCAGGGTATATGTTCGCGATGCTTGAGGATTTCCTCGGACACCGCGCGGAGGCAGTGGAGACATTGTCCGGCTATGAGCCTGACTATGCGCCGTTCTACGCATTCCGAAGCGCTCTCACGGACTCGCAGTCCGACATCGAGAAGGCCCTGAGGCTCGACCCTCAGCAGTGGCGCTATGTTCAGCGCCTCGCCCTGCGGCACTACCGCTCCGGAGACTATGCCAAGGCTCTCAAGGTCGCCGAACCATATTATCTCAGGCATAAGGACAATTTCCACGTCGGCGACACCTACCTCAAGACCCTCATCGCCCTCTGGCAGTACGGCAAGGCGGACAAGGTCATCACCGGAATGCGCATCCTTCCTTTCGAGGGGCAGAGCGGCAGTCATGTGATGTGGCGCGACATAAAGCTCCACCTCGCGGCCGAGTGCATTGACCGGGGCAACCTCAAGGGAGCTCTCAGGCGCATCGACGAAGCTCTCGAATGGCCTGAGAACCTTGGTGTCGGCAAGCCTTACGACAACCTTGTTGACACCTCGTCCGAGGACCTTCTCCGCGCGGTGGCCTACGCACGTCTCGGCGACCCGTCCAAGGCTCAGGACTGCCTTGCGCAGCTGCACGATTCCGACGGCTCCAAGGCGGAGTTTTTCAGGGCTGCCACCACCAAGGTGAACGGCAAGCTTCCGAAGCTCACTCCGATGCTCGGCAACATGGACTCGTCGCTGGACAAGAAACTGTTCTGAGAACGGGACATCTGCCCTCCGTGAAGCTATGTACTGTCAGGATTTTCCACTTGGAGTATCCTGACATTTTTTTTGCAAAAAAATAGGCGTTTATTTGGTGTTTTTCGGGGGGGGGATATTATCTTTGCAGCGAAAAAATACACAATGAATATGAAAAAGTTTGCATTTGCTTTGCTGTGCGCCTTAACGGTGCTTGTATGTGGCTGTAACAAAGAGGGTTCAGACAATAGGACTACGATCTGTCCCGGAAATCCTGTAACCTGGGCTATAC
>CAVBPI010000039.1:0-2605 GCA_963596955.1 bacterium
CCCTTGCTGCGGTCGGGCCGTTCCCGTAGGCGTGCCCGTGCCTTTGATGCAGCGGTTATTTTCTGTTACGACGGTCATAAAGTTACCTCCATCAGTGCTTTCCACTGCGGGATGCCCTTTCCTGCCCGGACTTTCCTCACCCTTTCGGGCGCGACAGAAGCGATTTACCTGTTATTTAGACCCCTCCCGTCCCCTCGAAGGGGAAGTCGTGCTCCGTGCACACTATCGCACGAGGCCGACGCTTCGTTGTTCTACGCACGGCGCTCAAGCGCCTTTGATTCGGGGATAGTGTTTAGCCTTTTTATTCTTTATATCCGGCCTTGCGCTCGCGGCGGTCGTTGCGGGCCTCGATGCGGTGAACTTCGCGTTCGAGGGCCGGGGTGATGTCCTGGCAGTGCTTGTGACACTGGGCTGAGAGCGTGTACATACGGCCTATGCAGAAGTTCGAGTGCGTGCAGCCGCTGCAGTGGTTCTCGTCCGCCTTGAGCTTGTTCACGAAATCCGGGTCTTCGAGCACGGCGCGTCCCATCTGGAAAAGCGGGAAGCCGTTTTCGAGCACCTTTCTCGCGTCTTCGCCCGTGGTGACGCCTCCGACATAGATGAACGGATAGTCCGGCATCGCGGCCTTGAACTTGAGCGCGTCCTCCATGAAGAAGAGATGCCTGAACGTCTCGGTCGGGCAGACGGCCCATGCTCCGAGGTGCAGACCTATCTTGAGCCACCAGAAGGACTTAGGCATATAGTGCGCGATGGCCTTGGTCGGGAACTCGCCGCGCATCACATACATAGGGGCGCGGCTCACGAAACCTCCGGAGAGCGTGATGGCATCGACCCCGAGCCTGCGCAGTTCCTTTGCCACCTCAATCAGCTCATCGACCTCCTGACCGCCCCTGAAGCCGTCGCGGGTGTTGAGCTTGGCCGTCACCGCAATCTTGCCGTCCGCGGCCTTCACCACCTCGCGGATGCACTCGCGCATGAAGTTCATCCTGTTGTCGAGGCTTCCGCCATAGCGGTCGTGGCGGTGGTTCGTATATGGCGAGAGGAACTGAGAGATGAGGTAGCCGTGTCCCGCGTGAATCTCAACGCAGTCGAATCCGGCCTTCATCGCGAGCCTGACCGCATCGCCGTAGGACTTCACCACGAAATCTATGTCCTCCTGCTTCATCTTCCTGTAGAAGGTCGGGGAGTAGAGGTTGAATCCGTTGATTGCACCGATAGGTGTCTGGCCGCAGGTGCGCCTGTGGGTCATGTTGCCGCAGTGACCGAGCTGGATGCTGGCCTTCGCGCCCTCGGCATGAACCGCGTCCGTGAGCCTTTTCAGATCCGGAACAATCTCCTCGCGCATCCAGAGCTGCGAGTCGAAGCTGATTCCGCTCTGGCACACCGCCGCATACGCCACGGTCGTCATTCCTATCCCGCCGTGTGCCACGGCCTTGTGATAGTTGAAAAGTTCCTCGGTCGGGGCGTTATTCTTGCCCATTCCCTCGAACGCCGCCGAACGTATCGTCCTGTTGCGGAGCTCTATCGGCCCGAGCTTATACGGTGTAAATATCTCACTCATATCTTATATTTTAGTCAATCAAATTTATTTCAATTATTTATATATGATTTGAATCAGATTTTTGAGGATATTCAAATCTACCATATATATGGTATAAGATTTTTCTTGTGTAAAGAAGTATATTCCTCACCGAACTCCTCCTCATATTTTTCCGTCAGCGACTTCGCCCTCGGCCCGAGGTTCGCGAAAGTCCACACCGCGAAGAGCAGACCCGCCGGCGACCACGTGAGTATCGCATATCCTATCCATTCGACGAGCTCCCCGAAATAGTTCGCGCTCGTGACATATTTGTACATGCCCTTTTTCGGAATGTAGTGCTTTGTGTCGCCCGGCTTGCGGAGATGGCGGATGACGTGGTCCGAATTGAGGTTTATCGCCATTCCGGTGAAGAAGATGACCGTTCCGATGATGAAGCGCGGGTCGCGGAACCATGCTAGTGTGTAGTATCCCTCCGGTGCCTGTGCCTCCATAAGTCCCGGGATTCCGAAAATCCATCCGGCTATGAGAAAGGCGTTCACGGTGTTGAACACCATCCCCATGAGCATTATGGCAATCGGAGTCGTGCTCTTTCCCCTCATCAGGAGCGGGAATATGAACGAGCGCTGGAAATAGTGCAGCAGGAAAAGTCCCGCCATGAAGTAGAGCACTCCGGTGCAGTTGCCGTTCACGATGCCGTCGATGCCCAGCCCTGCTCCCGGACCGTCAAGCGCGAACTTGAGGGTGTAGAACAGCAGGTAGAAGAAGGACGGAGCCTCCATGATTATCCACGCTGCCTTGTTGGGAATCGTTGGACCCCATTTGCTGTTGGAAAGGTAGCCGTAGCCGGCCTTGAAGTAAAAGAGCATTATGAACACGAAGACAGCGAGAACTGCCATGACGGTCATAACTGTGTAATACAAATTCATAATCAGATGCAAAATCGTGCAAAGTTAATAAAATATTTTGTTATGCACCCGCGGTCATGAAAAAGCCCCTCACGGATGATTCGTGAGGGGCGGTGGCGTTACTGTCTC
The DNA here is from genome assembly GCA_963596955.1 of bacterium. Classification (GTDB taxonomy): domain Bacteria; phylum Bacteroidota; class Bacteroidia; order Bacteroidales; family UBA932; genus Cryptobacteroides. Next base: position 2,575 of record CAVBPI010000039.1, read on the forward strand.
ATTTTGATGCAGCGCACCGGGAGGAGGTGCC
>CAVBPI010000039.1:2615-4018 GCA_963596955.1 bacterium
GAGGTAGGGCGCGTTGAGGACTGCCGTTGAGCTTGTCCAGTACATGCACCAGTAGCTTTCGTTGGTGACTGCCGTGGAGGCCTCCTTTGCCGAGGAGACGAATCCGGCGGCGGGGAAGTAGCTGGTGGACTTGCCGGTGTTGAGGATGAAGCCGTAGTACTTGTCGCGGTCGGCTGCGGCGAGTTTCCCGGAGTTGAGCTGAAGGAGCGCGTCCATGTGGCACAGGTCGGGTACGCGGTAGCCCTCCGGACACGGGTCGAATGCTGTCCTGATGCCTTCCTCGCGGCGGTTCTCGGATGCAATCTTCGTGACGTCCGCGCTGGCAAACCGGGAGCCCCAGAGGTCGTTGATGTAGGTCATGAGCCAGTTGCAGCCGCTTGAGAGCACATACTGCCGTGCGGTCGGGTTCTTGAGCGTGTAGCCGATTGAACCTATGACATTGTCGGAGCGCTTCACTGAAGTGGCAAGCGCGAAACTGCCGCTCTGGCTGCGCGTTCCGGTGCTTACGGCACGCGGGAACGGGTCCTTGCGGCCCCACTGGTAGAACAGCCCGAAGGAATTGCGGATTTCGGACTCCTCGCAGAGGGACTTGTCAAGGGCTGAAGTCGCGCCGAGGTTTCTGTCCATAATCCGGAAGTCCCCGTCTTCGACGCTGCTGCACTCGATGTCCGCGAAGTCGCTGACCCAGATGTGGAACGACCAGAGGACTTCTCCGCCCTTGTCCTTGAGCGCCACGGCGGCATTGCCTGCCGTGCCTGTGAGAGGCACCGTCATGAAAAGTTTGTCTCCTTCTTTTTCGATTGCCGGAGTTGTCCCGGACGGAATGACGGTTCCGCGATTCGATGTCGCGGTCAGGTCAGAGAGCGGGCATCCGTGCTCCTGCTGCCAGAGAACGGCTGCTCCGGCGACTGCCTCAGCGGCGTTTCCAACGACTATGCCGGAACGCTCGAAGCGCTCGCTGAAGGAGCAGTAAGGGGTCACGTCGAACCTTACGGAACTGTCTCCCGGCTTGGCCGTGATGCAGTTGGAACTGCCGTAATAGACCGTAATCGGGTGACGCTCAAGCTTCACGACGCGGCCTCCGCCGACTTCCACCGGACCGCTGCCGAACGTGTAGTTCAGGCCTTTCGTGTCGGTCACCGTCACGTCGAAGCCTTGCGGATAGCTTCCGGCGGGCACGAAGAACACGAACTGGCGGGCGTGCTTGGCGTATGCCGAGTTTGAGTGCGTGCTCCATGAAGTCCATCCGTAGCTGTCTATTGAGACAGGCTCATCCAGTTCCCTCGTCGCAGATGCGCCGCCGCTGAAGCCTACAGGCTCGCAGTTGTCGAGGTCTATCGTCGCCTCTCCGCCTATTGCCTTGCCGTCGCGTGAGGTGAGCGTGATGCCCTTGACCTCAAGGC
>CAVBPI010000039.1:4028-12492 GCA_963596955.1 bacterium
GTCATAGACCCTTATGCAGACGGCTCCGAGAAGGTTCCTGAATGAGAACAGGCTGCCCTCCGACCTTGCCGCCATCGGAAGTGCCGAAACGACGGTCTTTTCCGAGAGCGCGGCATCCTGCTCCAGGCCCGAGTCAAGGGCGGAACTCATTGCCTCCGAGAGGTCGAGCACCGCCGTGGCCTTGCCGCCGTCGAGACTGAATGACTTCACCGCGGCGGCCGGATAGACGGCGTAGCGCGGAGAGCCGCCGACTGGAGTGTCCGCGGAAAAAACGGCTGCCGAACGGTCGTCGGAAATCTCCGAAACGGAATGCACGACGCCTTCCGGGCACTCGGCGCTGAAAATCTTCACCTCGTCGTCCCTGTCCCAAAGAACCTTGAGGGATTCGCTGAGTGTGGTCTTTGTCGCCGTGCCCTCACCGGTGCAGCAGAGAATCTCGCCGTCGGCAAGCTCGCGGGACATGAGCTGGGATGCCGATGCGCGTGGCTTCCTGTAGTTCAGCAGTCCGGCGTCGCGAAGAGTCTCCTGAACCCTTCCCGCCCAGTATTCCGCCCCGTCGGAGCTCGGATGCACCCCGTCTCCCACGGTCTCAAGCGTCATGTCAATGCGTGTGCAGGGAAGTCCGAAATGATCCGCGATGGTCTCTATGGATTCGCCAATCGCCTTGTAGGTCGGCGTGAGCAGCAGGTCGTTCACGACGCAGACGATTTTCGTGTCCGGATATTTCTCCATTATCGTCCTCACGAGACAGATGTATGCCTGACGGAACTGAAACCGGTCAAGTTCTGAGGTCGGGGAATCGTAGTCATATTCGCCCACAAGTCCCGTGGAAACGCATGGGCGGTCGTTCGTTCCTCCGGCGATGATGATTATGTCAGGGTCGTCGAACAGCGTGCAGCGTGTGACAAAGTCGTTTTCATCGACGTCCGGCTTGGTCGTGTCCGGCGCCTTGTTCTTGGTGACCCTCGTTCTTGCGTAGGAGAGATTCCTGTCAAGGGCAGCGTCGGGCATTAGGTTGTAGATGAGCCTGTGCCACCATGTCTGCTCCACCTGCGTCAGACCGGCCTTTGTCCCGCTGTAGGGATAGAATGTCCGGTAGCCTTCCGGAATCCATCCGTCGAAGGTGGAGATTGAGTCTCCGAGTATGCCGACCTTCACCGGCGAGGCTCCCCAGGACGGGGTCGCCGCGGACGGGACAGTCACGCTTTCGCCCGGCCTGTCCTCCGGTTCGGTCTTGGTGCATGAGATGAAAAGTGCCGCGAGGGCGGAAATGACGGCGAATGCCGAAAGTCTTGATTTCATTATGTCAAAATTTTGTTGTGTTTATATGTATCTTTTTCATGTATTCGGCGGGGGCGCAGCCGAAGTATTCCCGGAAGCATTTAGCGAAATAGGAGGTGCTGTTGAAGCCGCAGGAATAGCAGACGTCGCTGATGCGGTCCTCGCCCTCGTCGAACATCTTGCGGGCAAGGAGCAGGCGCTTTGTGCGGATGTAGCTGTTCGGGGTGGTGTTCAGCAGTCGGCGGAACTTGCGCAGGAGGCTCGAACTGCTCATGTTGACCTCCGTTTCGAGCTGCTCGACGGCCAGGGCGGGGTCGTTGATGTTCTCCATAATCACCTTGTCAATCCTGCCAAGGAACTCCCTGTCCTGGCGGCTGAGCGAAAAGTCTTCCTCGTCGCTCATGGAAAGGCTGTTGCGCAGGGTCTTCTGCATCATGTTCTTCTTGTCCAGAAGATTGGCTATGCAGGCCCTGAGATAGTCCATGTCCAGCGGCTTCTCCAAGTAGAGGTTTGCCCCGCTTTCCATGCAGGAGAGCTTGAGCTTCATGTCGTTGCGGCCGCTCGTGAGGATAATCATGACATGAGAGATGTCCATGTCCCTCCTGATTGTCCGGCACAGCTCGACCCCGTCCATCTGCGGCATCGCCACGTCCGAGACCACGAGCGCGATGTCCTTTTCCCGCAGCAGCCCGATTGCCGCGCGTCCGTCCTCCGCAGTGAACACGTTGTAATCCTTCGCGAGCTGTGACGCGAGGTAGCCGCGCAGCCCCTCGTTGTCCTCCGCGACCAGAATGTTGACGCGGTCCGCCCTTGCGGCCTGCTCTGCAGTGGCATTGTCTGCCGCTTCTCCCGGCTCCATATTCACAGGGGTTCCAGCCGTTTCCTCCGGCGCCGCGGTCGGGAAGGTCAGCCTGAACTCGGTCATCTCGGGATTGTCCGCAAGCACGAGACGACCGGAGTTCATCTCCGCCAGCGACCTTGCGAGCGGCAGCCCCAGCCCTATGCCGTCAACCTTGTTCAGCTTCACTCCCGAAGCCCTCATGAACGGACGGAAGATTCTTTCCTTCCATTCCTCGGGGATGGGCTCGCCGTCGTTGCCTACGGTCAGCGTCACGCTGTTTCCGTCAGTGTCGAGACTTACGAAAATCCTTGAACTGCAATATTTTATCGCGTTAATCAGCAGGTTGTTCACGATTTTATTGACCGCCGGCTTGTCCGCGCATATCCACACCGCGTCGGAAGGAATCCGCGTCTCAAGCACGATGCCCTTCGCGCCTGCGGTCTCGGACCAGTTGAACAGCAGCTCCTGCAATTTTTCCGTCAGGTTCATGCAGACCTTTTCAAGGATATATCCCTTCTGCTCCACCCTCACATATTCCAGAAGCTCGTTCGACAGGGACGTCAGGTAGCTCGCCGAATTGTCGATGATTTTCAGGTCGTTCTGGATTCCGGCGTCGTCGGGGTGGGTCTTCCGGATGTTGCTCACCGGCGACTTTATCAGCGTCAGCGGCGTCTTTATCTCATGGACGACGTTCCACAGGAACATCATCTTCTCCTTCATGTTCTCCATGTCCGTCTCAAGCTTTTCCTCAAGCCTTTTCCGCTCAGCCTTCCTTGCCGAGAGCCTGAGCGCGCAGACGACTATGAGCGCGACGAGAAGAATCCCGCCGGCGATGTAAGCCAGGACTGCCCACATACTGAGGTACAGAGGCGGACGCACCGTAATCTCGATTTCCGGCCGTGTGACGCTGACATTGTCCGGATTCTGACCTCTCCTGATTTCGAGGACATATTTCCCGTGCGGGATGTTCGAGAACGACACCACCCCGTCGGAACCCGTCTCCGCCCAATCGTCGTTCCAGCCTTTAAGCCTGTATTCGAGACGGTTGCCGCTGTGGCCTGCCTTGAGCAGGGAGAGCATGAACGCAAAGGAGTTCTGTGACGGGGAAAGGGTCATCTTCCGGACGAGGTTGATGTTCCTGTCTATGGGCGAGCCTTCCTCGCCGGGAGAGACGCGGCGGCCGTCTATGAGGAAATCGGTGATGACTATGCGTGAGTTTTCCGGAGCGGCGGTGAACTCTCCGGCGTTGAACATCACGATGCCGTCACGCGAGCCTATCATTATGTCGTCGTTCGGCAGGTGAATGCATGAGAACATCGCATACTCGTTGTTGAGGAAGCCCTGCCCGACGGTGTAGGGGCAGACCCCATGAGTTGTGGGGTTGAAGCGGAGCAGCCCCCTGTAGGTGCTTATCCAGAAGAAGCCGCCGTTGTCTTCGACGATTTCGTTGGCGAGGTCGTTCGTGAAGTCGGGACCGAGGCTGTGGCTGTTCCATGTCGTGAAGCTCCCGTCGGAGTTCATCCGTGCCAGCCCGCATCCGAAGGTGCTGAACCAGATTGTGCCGTCCGACGCTTCCAGACATGAGAGCACGCGGTCGCAGGGCATGCTTCCGGGGATATTGTCGTCATGCGGAAACGCGGCTGTTTCTCCCGTGCCAGGATTCCACCTTATCGCCCCGTCCTTGTAGCAGGACAGCCAGACGTCGCCGGCGGAGGTCTCCATGACGCTTTCTATGAAGATGTCCCGGAACTCTCCTATTGGCTCGAACCCGTCCTTGTGCGGGTCATATTTGAACAGACCGTTCTTCGTGGCGAGCAGAAGCAGACCGTTCCGGCGTGCGGAATAGATGCACCGGCATTGTCTGAAGGTATTGCCGTCCAGTGACTTGCGGTATTCCCGCGAACTTCCGTCAGCGGAAATTCTGAGCAGCCCCGTCTGTGTCCTGACCCATAGATTCCCGTCGATGCTGTTCATCCCCAGTATTACGCGAGGCAGAGCCGGATGGGTGAAGCGGAAGAACCTGCCCCTGGCCATGTCGTAGTAGAAGACTCCCGCATTTTCGGTCGAAACCCAAACCTTCCCGTCGTTCCCCTGTGACACGCCGTTCACGAAAGACTGTCTCAGCGGAACACCGTCTGCGGAAGTGAAGCGCCGCAGCTTGAGGCTGAACCGGTCCGCATAGTCCACCCCGGTGTCCGTGGTCACCCAGACATCGCCCTCGGGTTCGATGAATATCGACGAGACCCTGTCGTCGCTCAGTGAAAACGGGTCGTCGTCCTCGTGTCGCAGGCGTGTCGTCGTCCCGTTCGCGACGTCGTGGATATATATTCCCAGGTTCGTCGCAATCCAGAACCGTCCCCGCTGGTCGATGGTCACATACCTTATAAATATATCCCTGTTTCCCCGTCCGAATCCGAGCGTTTCCGTGAGATAGTTCCTGCGGAAATTCATCAGCGAGTCCTTCGCGGCGAAGATTCCCGTCTCCTCGGAGATGAAGCGGTCTGCCCTGAAATCGTAGCGGCAGGTTCCGTCGGTGGTCTTGACCCACATCCTGCGGTCCTTGTCGAGGCAGAGGTCGAGTATCACGGAACTCGGCAGGGAAAGGTCCCCCTTGTAGAACGGGGTCATCGAATGTCCGTCGAACCTGTTGAGCCCGTTGGTGGTTCCGAGCCAGATGAATCCCGTGCTGTCCCGTACCGCGCAGGTGGCGAAACTGTGGGACAGGCTGCTGTTCTCCATGTTGAGATGCCTGAACTGAAACCCGTTTCCTTCGGCGGAAAGCGTCGTCGGAAGGAGGGCCAGAAGAAGGGCGAGGGCTATGATTCGTGTATTGGACATTGTTTTCTGTGGTTTATGGATATATTCCTATGATTGCAAATATAGCCATTTGAACGCAGTCTCCGCAGGTTTGACGGAAATCTGTCGGAATATGAAGAAAATGTGCGCGTAGAGATGTTCGGGAATATTGAAATTTGCATCGTGAAATTCCGTCCGGGAGATTTCTTTCGCCGTCGGGGGATTTCGAGGAACACATAATTAGTAATTATATGAGAAAATTTTCTGCACATCTTTTCGCATTTGCGGCTTTTGCGGCGCTTCTCTGCATTCCGGCTTTCGCGCAGGAGAACAGGGGAGTCGGCGGCACGGTCACTGACGAAGCCGGGACGCCACTTCCGGGAGTCGTGGTGACGCTTCTGAGCAACAAGGACTATGTGATTACGGACAATGACGGACATTATTCCCTTCCGAACGCGGTGCGGGGCAATGTCCTTGAATGTTCCTGTCTCGGTATGGAGAATGCCCGGGCGGTGGTCGATGGGCCGGTGGCGGACATCCGCATGACCGCGTCCAAGTATGTACTTGACGAAAGCTCCGTGGTCAGCATCGGCTACGGCGCGGTGAAGAAGAAGGACCTTACGGGAGCCGTCGCGTCGGTTTCCGGTGAACAGCTTTCCTCGTTCGCTACCAGCAGCGTCTCTCAGGCGCTTCAGGGACGGCTTGCCGGTGTGGAGGTGCGCTCCGTTACCAACGAGCCCGGCTCCACCGTCAGCATCCGCGTCAGGGGCACGAACTCCATCAACGGAGGAAACGACCCTCTGTGGATTATTGACGGCTTCCCGGGTATGGCCGCCATGCTCAACACTGCCGACATCGAGAGCGTCGAGGTTCTCAAGGATGCCTCGGCGACGGCCATTTACGGTTCACGCGGCTCCAACGGAGTGATAATCGTCACCACGAAGAAGGGACGCGAAGGCTCCACCTCTGTCGATTACAACGGCAGCGTCGGCGTGGGATTCGTCAGCAACAAGCTCGACCTGCTCGATGCGTCGGAGTATATGCAGTACCAGAACATACTTCAGAAGAAGTCGGTATTCCCCCAGGAGGAGATTGACGCCGCCGGAAAGGGAACCGACTGGCAGGACCTCATCTTCAGGCCGGCTGTCACCAACGACCATTCCGTGCTCGTGAAGGCCGGGACGAAGAACACCAAGATTGCCGTGGGCGGCAGCATACTCGACCAGCAGGGAATCATCCCGAACAGCTCCTACACGAGAATGTCCATGAGGACTTCCATAACCCATGCGATTTCCTCCACCCTCGACCTCACGGCCGGACTGATTTACACGAGGACCCACCACAACAAGCAGAGCAGCATACTCAGCTCCATTCTCATGGCGACACCGACCCTTCCCGCCTATCAGGAGGACGGCAGCTACACCTCCCTGCGCGACTACTACACATTCTCCCCGTCAGGGCTCAAGAACCCTATGGCGCTCGTGAACGAGAAGGAGTACAAGTGGGTCTCCAACCGGACGATGGCGAACATGGCGCTCACATGGAAGCCGTTCAAGGGATTCTTCCTGCGCGGGGCGTTCAACGCCAACATCAGCAACTCCCGTCAGGACAACTACGTGAGCACCAGGATGCCCGACTCGCTCGGCGAGATTTCCATCTCCACGGGCGACGCCCATGACATCACCGGCGAGGTCACCGCGAACTACTCCGTGAAGCTCGGCGGCCACAGCATTTCCGCTATGATAGGCTCGACCTACGAGGAAAGCGTCTCGCGCTCGACCGCGATGTCCGGCTCCGACCTCACCTCCGACGTCGCCAAGACCTACGGAATCGCGAGCGCCGGAAAGTTCGGCACCCCGTCGGCCGGATATGCCAAATGGGTGATGCTCTCATTCCTCGGACGCGTCAACTACAACTACCGTGACCGCTACCTCGCCACGGTGAACTTCCGCGCCGACGGCTCCTCCCGCTACAGCAAGGGACACAAGTGGGGCGCGTTCCCGTCCATGGCCCTCGCGTGGAGAATCTCCGAGGAGGAGTTCATGAAGAACGTTTCGGTAATCAACAACTTCAAGCTCCGCGCCGGCTGGGGAATGACCGGAAACACCGCCATAAGCCCTTATGCGACGCTCGACCTCCTCACTCCAGAGAAGACCGTATTCAACAAGGAACTCTACACGATTTATCATCCTTCCAGCAAGTACCGCTTCGGCCTCGTGTGGGAGACCACCGAGCAGTGGAACGTCGGAATCGACTACGGAATGTGGCGTGACCGCCTCAGGCTGACGGCCGACTTCTATTGGAAGAACACCTATGACCTGCTCAACACCGTGGAACTTCCCGGCTCGTCAGGCTACACCGACGGCACGAAGAACATCGGGACCATGCGCAACTGGGGATTTGAACTTCAGATTGACGGCCGCGCCGTCGAGACCCGCAACTTCAAGTGGGACATAGGCGGCAACCTTTCGCTCAACCGTAACAGGGTGATGGAACTTCCCGACCACGAGGACGTCTATGGCACGAAGAGGAGCATCACCATCATCAACGACTACATCAACCTCCTCCGCGAGGGACAGCCTATCGGCGTGTTCTACGGATATGTCGAGGACGGCTACGACGACAAGGGCCGCGTGAAGTACATCGACACCGACAAGAGCGGGAAGATTGACGAGAAGGACAAGCAGATCATAGGAGACCCTAATCCGGACCTCACCTTCGGACTCAACACCGCCTTCAGCTACCGGCGCTTCACTCTCAGCGCATATTTTCAGGGGTCGGTGGGCAACGACATCTATTCCCTCAGCATGGCCTCGCTCTGCTACAACTACGCCGGCGCGAAGGGCATAAACACCATGAAGGCCGTCCTGAACGACCACTGGACCGAGGACAACCCGAACGCCGCCTTTCCGGCTCTCACCCCTGCGGCGACCGCATCGCTCAAGATGTCCGACCGTTTCGTCTATGACGGTTCCTATTTCCGCCTGAAAAATCTCGAACTCTCCTACGACATTCCGGTCGATAAGGTGCGGTGGATTAACAGGATAAATGTCTATCTGAGCGCCCAGAACCTCTTTACGCTCACGAAATATCCGTTCTATGACCCTGACGTCAACTCCTACGGCGGAAGCTCGTCCGTGAGTCAGGGAATAGACTATTTCTCCTATCCTCCGACGAGGAGCTACACCTTCGGGCTGAGGGTGAACTTCTGAGGGTAAATTTCTGAGTGCCATGATTTTAATATGAGAATGAATATGAATACGAATATATGTCACAGCGGCCTTGCGGCCATCGCGGCCGCGCTTCTTCTCCTTCCGGGCTGCTCCGCGTTTGAGAACATGGAATGCCTGAGGGAACAGCCTGTCAAGGAGGCTTCGGAAGGGTTCATGGACAATGCCGAAAACATCGAGTCCGTGCTATTCTCCTCCTACTACCAGCTCAAGCGCTACAACTGCTTCAGCCGCTACTACCCGATAATCGTCGAGGCCATGTCCGACTACTGCAACGGCAACGGTTCCTACGCCTCCGCCAGCAACTACGAGGGAC
>CAVBPI010000040.1:0-4663 GCA_963596955.1 bacterium
TCGCGTTGTCGTCGGCAATCAGTTCCACGATTATCCGGGGCTTGGCGTGCTTGAGGGCGTTGTTCAGGAGGTTACTGGTCATCTTGACGAACATCTCCACATCCACGTCGGCGCGGAAGCCTTCCGGCACATGAGACTCTATCGTGATGCCCTTTATCTTGGCGGAAGGGGCGAAGCGGGAAATCACGCTGCCTGTAGTCTGCGAAAGGTCCGCGCGGACAAAGACCGGGTCGTGATTCTGCGAACTGACCTTGCGGAAGTCGAGAAGCTGGTTCACAAGGTTCAGGAGGCGGTCGGTGTTGTCGCGGATTGTCAGCAGGTTACGATATTCTGGAGCCGTGCTGCGGGTCTTCTCGATGATTTCGTTCAGAGGAAGCTTTATGAGGCTCAGCGGGGTGCGGATTTCGTGGGTTATGTTCGAGAAGAAGCCGAGCTTGGCCTCGTATATCTCCCGGTCCTTTTCCTCGTTTATCCTTGCCTGGCGCCGTTCCTCAGCGGCACGCATCCTCTGCAGGGCAAGCCACGCGGCAAGCGCAGCGAGTCCCGCAAAGACAAGCAGGTAAATCATCCACGCCCAGCCGGAGCGCCAGAACGGAGGACGGATGACAATCCGGAGCGTAATCAGGTCCTCCGCGCCGTCGTCGCCGCTTTCGCGCACGTGCAGGCGGTAGCTTCCATATGGAAGGTTGGACCAGGAGATCCTGTCCGGAAGGCTGAGCGGCATCCACATCTTGTCCCAGTCGTCGAGACGGTACCACCATGTCCTGTTCATGGACGGGGAGTAGTTGATTTCCGTGACGCCGAGGCTGAAGGTGGAGATTGACGGCGGGATGACGAGTTCCTTCGTGTCCGTTATGGACTTTTCCAGCAGCGGGAGCTCGGGGTCATCCACACGGACCTCGCGGTTGTTCACATAGAGGGAACTGAGCAGCAGGCTGCCCCTTGAGAAGGACTTAGGAAGGTCTTCCGGGCTGAAGGAGACGAATCCCGAGATTCCGCCGAAATAGAGCCTGCCGTTCGAGTCCATGTAGCCGGACTTGAAGTTGAACTGGTCGCAGAGCAGGCCGTTGTCCTTGGTGTAGCAGGTGACGGCAAGGGACTCAGGCTCGATGCGGAACAAGCCCTTGTCGGTGCTGCCCCACAAGGCGCCTCCGCGATCGGTCACCATGCTGTAAATCACGTCGTTGAGCAGTCCGCTGCGGGAGTCGAGCCTTTTCACGAAACTGTCGGTTTCCCTGTCATAGGCAAAGACCCCGTCACCGTCGGTTCCCGCCCAGACCCTGCCGGAACGGTCGAGAGTGAGACAGGTTGCCTTCAGCAGGGAGGCGCTGCCGGAAGAAGGCTGTCCGTAGCCGGTCCAGCGGTCGGAGTCGCGGTCGTAGGACCAGAGCCCGTCCCCGATGGTGGCGAACCAGAGAGTGCCGCGCCAGTCTTCCTTTATGTCATTGACCTGACTGATGATATGTTCGCGGTTGACACTCACGAAACGGTCGGAGGCTGAATCGTGGCGGGCAAGCCCGGCGTATGTGCCGACCCAGAGCGTGCCGTAGGAATCGCGAAACACGGAATAGACATCGTTGCTCGGGAGCGAGCCGCTCTGGCCGGTCGCCTTGTAGTGCTTTCTTGAGAGAGTGCGCAGGTTCAGCAGGTAAAGACCTTCCGAGAAAGTTCCGACCCAGAGACTTTCACCGTCGGAGAGCAGCGCATGGACATTTGAGGCGGGGACGGCTCCTGAAGAGAAAACTCCTGTGGCGAGGTCGAGGCGGTTCAGTCCGGCATCCTCGGTCGCAATCCACAGTGCTCCGCGCCCGTCTTCGCAGAACTCGCTGATGCAGCGGCCGGAGACGGAGTTCTCCCCAGGAATCGGGTAGTACTTGCTGAACCAGCTCGACTTGGCAAAGTAGTTCACGCCGCCGAAGTAGGTGCCGACCCAGATGCCGCCGTCACGGTCCTCGGCTATGGAATGGACGGCGTTGTCGGAAAGAGAGTAGGGGTCGCCGTAGGCATGACGCCATGTCTCCACAGAGCGGTCGCGCGGGTCAAGGACATGGACACCGGACTCGGTGCCTATCCAGATTCGCCCGTCGGAGGCCTTGAGCAGGCAGCGGACATAGAGCGAGCCAGCCGCCGTGCCTGATGCACCGTGCTGACGGGACGCCTCGGAGGCAGCCACATTTTCGGGAAAGAATCCGCCGAACTTTTCTGTGTTCTTGTCAAAGGACAGCACTCCGCGCGATGCCGTGCCGACAAGCAGGCAGTCCTGCATATATGGAATTATGCAGGTGGTTTCGTTTAGATTACCCCCCCCACCGGGGCTGAAAGCAGTCACGCTTCCGTCTTCAAGACTCATCCTGAGCAGTCCTGCACCGACGGTTGCGAGGTAGAGTCCCCGTGTGTCCGGAACGACATCCCGCACTGACAGGGCGTTGGGGTCGAGTCCGCTTGATACCGCCCAGTCCCGCAGGCTCAGGTCGGTGAACGTTCCCGCACGGGGGTTGAAGCGCAGGAGCGACGCGCCGTCGCCGGCAATCAGAACATTTCCGTCCCCGTCGCCGGAGATGTGGCGGACACAGAAGTTAATCCCGCCGCCAGAGGAAGCCGCAGTCCCGGAGTCTCCGGATTCCGGAGCGGGGATTCCCGATTCGAGGCTACCGAAGCGGCTGAAACGGTCAAATTCGGGGCTATAGATGCTGATGCCATCCTGAGTGCCGAACCAGAGCCGGGAGTCGGAGTCCTGCCAGATGGTGAAGTAGCGGTCGCTGCCGGGTGAGCCGGGCAGGTCTGGGTTGTGGCGGTAGGCCTTGACAGTCTTGCCGTCGTAGCGGTTGAGCCCGTCCTGCGTACCAATCCAGATGAAGCCCCGGCTGTCCTGAAGTATGCAGTAGGCCATGCTCTGCGAGAGCCCGTCATCGACGCTGAGCGACTTCACGCTGTAGGGTGCCGCAGTCAGCGAGGCGGGATGGAACTGGGGCATGAGCAGGGTCGCGGCAAGGGCTGCCACGGTTTTGAGCACAATGATTTTAGATGTCAGGACTTTGGCTGTATTCGGCATGGTTTTTCTCAAATTATGAACCGCGAATTGTGTGTTTATGCTGTCAAATTTAGCATTTTCTGATTGTAATGTCAAGAGGGAATGTCAAGACAGGGACTGCCCGGAAAAGGACAATCCCTGTCAAAAGCTAACACAATTCCTTATGAAAATTCAAATCTTTTGAATATTCTCTACTTTTGAATATTCTCCGTGGATTACTGGAGGGACGCCTTGTACTCTTCCTCGCACTTTGCGGTGTAGGCATCAGCGTCAGCCTGATTCCAGTCGAGCATCTTGTGAGGGATGGTCTCACCCATGCCCGGATAGCCTACATTAGAGAAATACCATGCCCAAGCCTCAAGGTCACGACCGTACTGGTCTATATGGTTTCCGCGAGCCTCACCTACAAGAAGTCTGAAATCGCTCCACACAGCAGTGTCACCCTTCTTTGCTTCCTTGTCATACTCCTCATAACGAGCCTGACCCCAACCTTTCTCAAATCCGATCCAAGTGCACTCCGTTGCTCCGCCAAGCTTGAATTGAGTAAGGTCGCCCTGTGCTTTTCTGTCAAGATTGGAAATGACATCAAGAGAAGCCGGAACCATATAGCCGAGCTTTGCGTTATCGTCAGTTCCCTTAGGAAGGGTAGCACTCGCGCCTACATTATTCACATTCGCCAGAAGAACCACCTCGATAACCTTGGATGCCCAGTTGTGAGGAAGCGCTCCGAAGAGATGGTTGCCGTCAAAGTACATTTCCGCAAGAACCGGGGATGCTGCCAGACCATCAGGAATAGTCCCTACAAGCCCGCAGTTAGACAGATTTACCTTGGTAATCTTCGGAGTGTCCCATTCCTTAGGAAGACGCTTACCGGCAAGCCCGTTCTGGTCACGCATATTTATAAGAGTAAGTTCTGAAAGCGCCATTTTCTCCGGGAAATTTACGAACGGTGCCCCGTCGAAACCAGTAATGAAGAACTTGCCGTCCTTATCAGCAAGGCCGATACCCGTACCGGAGAACGCACCCGGATCTACATTGTACCAATCCTTGACTTCAGGTGTAGCGTCGCCGAGCATCCTACCCTCAACTACAGCCTTGAGGAATTCGAGGTCGCTCTCGTTGACATTTGACTCCTTCTTTGCCTGTGAGACGAAAATCTCCACAGCGTCGTAGTCTCCGATTTTCACATAGAGTGAAACGGAGCGTGCCTTTCCGCTCTCGTTACCCTCGGCATAGAGGGAAATCTCGGCGTTGCCTGTTCCCGAAGTAGGGTTCACTGAAAGCCATGCCTGATCCTCGCTCTCCTCGATGCGCCAGTCCTGGGTGTACCAGTCCTCTGCCGCCACAAGCTGATAGGTCTTGGTCTCGCCGTCAGGGGCGATGGTGACTTCGGCGTTCACGAGCGCCGGCTTAGGTTTTTCCGGCTCCGGCGGAGTCTCGGGTTCCTTGTTGGGTTCGCTTTCCTTTGCGCACGAAACGGCAGCGAGAGCCGCGGTCGTGAAGGCAAGAACTGCCAGTCTGAAAATCTTTTTCATAAACGAAGAAAATTTTTGGTTATTGTTTGTTAATAATTTTGGTGCGGTTTCGACGGAATCCCGCATGGGGCATCTTCCGCTTGTCGGCTGCAAATTT
>CAVBPI010000040.1:4673-12482 GCA_963596955.1 bacterium
AATGAGACGGAGGATATATATTTATATGTATGAATCGGATTATCTTTGCATCGATGACGAAATGTCCGAACACACGGAAATATATCCACGAATGAAAATATATCCATATATGAATGCACTTGAAACGATAATCCATTTTTCTATTGCGACGTTTTTTCTTTCGGCGGCCATTTTCACCGTTTCGTGTTCGTCGGGGCTGAAGGACAGCTACAGCGGAACGGAGCAGGAACGGGAGGCACGGGAACTCATACGCAGAACCATCGGAGACCGCGACGGGACGTTTGACATCCGCATAGGAGAGCCGCGCGAGGACGGCAAGGACTGGTACAGCCTCTATGGGGAGAACGGACGGATTGTGATTGAGGGCAACAACGGGATTTCTGTTGCCAGCGCGTTCAAGGCATGGCTGGAGGATTGCTGCCATTGCCAGGTGAGCTGGTGCGGGGACAATCTCTCGCTGCCCGAACCGCTGCCGGTGCCGACTGGAAAGGTGACGCGGGTTTCGCTCTACAAATACCGCTATTATCTGAACTACTGCACTTTCAACTACACCATGAGCTGGTGGCAGGAGGAGAGGTGGCAGAAGGAAATTGACTTCATGGCGATGAACGGAATCAACGCTCCGCTCGCGGTGACCGGGCAGAGCAGCGTGTGGCAGAGGGTCTATAACAGGCTGGGACTGAGCGACGCCGACCTTGAGAGCTTTTTCTGCGCCCCGACGCATTTCAGCTGGTTCTGGATGGGCAATCTCGACGGTTGGGGCGGGCCGCTGCCGCAGTCGTTCATCGACAGGCACGAAAAACTTCAGAAATTCATACTCGAAAAGGAGCGCAGGCTCGGGATGACCCCGATTCTGCCGGCCTTCACGGGTCATGTGCCGCCGGCCTTTGCAGAAAAGTTCCCTTCGACGAAAATCCGCAGGACATCGTGGGAGGGATTCGACCCCGTGAGCATACTCGACCCGGAGGACAGCCTGTTCACGGTCATCGGAAAGATGTTCATGGAGGAACAGACCCGCACCTACGGCACGAACCACCTCTATTCGGCCGACACTTTCAACGAGAACACTCCCCCGACGCATGACTCGCTCTATCTCAGCGGCATGGGGCGAAAAGTCTATGAGTCGATGGCGGAGTATGACCCGGAGGCCGTATGGGTAATGCAGGGCTGGCTTTTCTACTACAACGGGGCTTTCTGGAAGGAGCCGGAAATCCGGGCGCTTTTCTCGGGAGTGCCGGACGAAAGGATGCTTCTTTTGGACCTCTGGAGCGAGAGGGTGCCGGTGTGGAACCGCACGGACGGCTACTACGGAAAGCCCTGGGTGTGGTGCATGCTGCACAATTTCGGGCAGAATCCGGATTTCAACGGGAATGTGGCGAATGTGGCTTCCGGACCTTCCGCGGCACTGGGCGACCCGCGCGGGGAGAAGATGATGGGGTTAGGCGTGACGATGGAGGGAATCGAGCAGATGCCTTCGGTCTATGCGCTGATGTTCGACAATGTGTGGAAGGACACCCCGACGGATGTTTCCGAATTCATGACGGGCTACCTGCGGAACAGATACGGGGCGGACGCACCGCTCACGGAGCAGGCATGGGCCATGCTCAACGGCTCGGTGTTCGACCAGAGCCTCTCGGGAGGCTGCGTGCCGTCGGTGGTCACCGGAAGGCCGACGCTCTCGGTGTGGAAGAACAGGATTTCGGAAAACCACACGGAGAAATATGTGAAGCCGCTCAATTCGGCGTGGAGGGAACTCCTACAAGCAGCCTGCTCTTCGGAGGGGCTTCGCTCCCATGACGGCTTCCGCTACGACCTTGTGGATGTCACCCGTCAGGTGCTCACGGAATATGCCAACACTGTCCATGCGGCCATGTGTGAGGCCTATGACGGCGGGGATATGAGTGTTTTCACGGCAAGGGCCTCGGAGCTCATGGAACTGATGTCCGACCTTGACAGGCTGCTCTCGACCAGGAAGGAGTTCCTGCTCGGGAAGTGGATTGCCGACGCGAGGGCCTACGGCACGACGATGGCTGAAGCGGACAAGTTCGAGCAGAACGCGCGTGACCTCGTGACCCTCTGGGGTGGCAAGGACTGCAGCATCCACGACTACGCCTACCGCCACTGGGCAGGGCTTGTGAGCGGATTCTATGCGCCGCGCTGGCAACGGCTCATCGACGCCGTGACCGAGGCCGCGGAGCGCGGGGAGAAGTTCGACTCCGAGGCGTTCGGGAAGAGCATCCGTGAATGGGAGTGGCAGTGGACTTTCGGCAAGGAGAAGTACGCTGCCGAGCCTTCAGGGGATGAGATTGAGCTGTGCAGGGAGATTTACGCGAAGTATTCAGACCGGGTGATTTGAACATTTTGGGGTCTATATTTATTTTTTCATCAGTCACATACGCCCGGTATGCCCCTTCTTCAAAAATAAATCTATCCTCAAAATCTTGTTCAAATCACTATCAGTTCATTTTAACACTTACTAAACCGAATAATATTGATATTATTATGAATACGACAAAACTTATCTTTTCAGTTGCGGCCTCGGCGGCGCTGCTCTGCGCGTGCGAGGGCGGACAGGACAGAGGAATCTCAAGAAACACTCCGGTGAAGTTTTCCGAGGTCAGGGTGACGGACGGCTTCTGGCAGCCGCGAATCAAGGAACTCTCGGAGACGACGGTTCCGTTCTGCCTCGACCAGTGCTGCACGAAGACCAGCCGGGTGAACAACTTTGCAGTGGCGGGAGGACTCGTCGAAGGAAAGTGGAAGGGGCTGTTCTATGACGACTCGGACCTATACAAGACCATCGAGGGCACGGCATACTCCCTTCAGAACGAACCGAATGCGGGGCTTGAGGCGAAGATTGACTCGATAGTCGCCATCATCGCGGCGGCACAGCTTCCGGACGGCTATCTCGACACATATTATATATTAGAGAAGCCGGGCGAGCGCTGGACGGACATGGACAAGCACGAGATGTACTGCTGCGGCCATCTCATCGAGGCTGCCATTGCCTACCGCGACGCGACCGGAAAGAGGACGCTGCTCGACGTTGCGCAGAAGTTCGCCGACCATCTTCTCACCAACTTCGGTCCGGGGAAGCGGGACTGGGTGCCGGGGCATCCGGAGATTGAGCTTGCCCTCGTGAAGCTGTACCGCGAGACCGGCCGGAAAGACTACCTCGACCTCGCGCATTTCCTGCTTGAGGAGCGCGGACGCGGAAAGGCGGACTGGGGCAAATGGACGGAATATTATGTGGATGCGGAACCGGTCGCCGACATGACGAGAATCTGCGGGCACGCGGTGCGCTGCATGTATCTGCTCACGGGAATGGCCGACTGGTCGGCGCAGAGCGGCTCGGAGGAATATATTCCCGCACTCGACAGGATTTGGGACAATGTCGTCGGAGCGAATATGTATGTCACCGGAGGAATAGGCTCGTCTCGCCGCAACGAGGGTTTCACAACCGACTATGACCTTCCGAACGAGGACGCATACTGCGAGACCTGCGCTTCGGTGGGGATGGTGATGTGGAACCAGAGGATGAATATGCTCAAGGGCGAGGGACGCTATGTCGATGTGCTCGAAAGGTCGATGTACAACGGGGCGCTCGCCGGAATATCCCTCTCCAGCGACAGGTTCTTCTATGTGAACCCGCTCGCCTCGGCCGGCAATCACCACAGGAAACCGTGGTACGGCACCGCCTGCTGCCCGAGCCAGATTTCAAGGTTTCTGCCTTCGGTCGGCGGATATGTCTATGCTGTCTCGCCCGATGTCCTCTGGGTGAATCTCTACATCGGAAGTTCGACGACAGTGAAGGTCGGAGGCACGAGTGTCGGAGTAGATATGACGACGGAATATCCATGGGACGGAGACATCCGCATCGCCATAAGCCCGAAACGAGCAAAAACTTTCGGCGTGAGGCTCAGGATTCCGCAGTGGAGCGGGGAAGATTACACGGTTAAGGTGAACGGGGAGACGGTTCACGCGACGCTTGCCGACGGATATGTGACGCTTTCCAGGAAATGGAGGAAGGGTGACGAGATTTCGCTCTTGCTTGACATGACCCCGAAGGTAGTTGCGGCAGACCCTCGCGTGAAAGCCGACGAGGGACGCAGGGCAATTCAGCGCGGCCCTCTTGTCTATTGCCTTGAGGAAACCGACAACCCGTCCATCGCGGATGCGGTGCTTGAAGCCGGTACGACATTAGAAACAGCCTTCGAGCCTCAGTTGCTCGGCGGAGTTGCCACCGTCACCGCACACCAAAGCCGCGGAGCCCTCAAGTTCATTCCCTACTACGCATGGGACAACCGCGAACCCGGCCGCATGGAAGTCTGGGTGAGGTATGAGGAAAGCGGTCGATAGCGCGCTTTCAGCAATTGATGCAGGCTGGCCGAATTGTTTTGGTCAGCCTATTTTTTATGAATACACAAGATGATGCAAGTTATTTTTTGAAGATTTCTTAAATTTGCGGCGGTTTGAAAATTATGGGATTATGATTATACTTGTAGCGACGGATGATGAGCTGAGGCTGGCGAAGAGGCACCTCGGGGGATATGAGATTGTGAAGACGGGCGTGGGCGCGGGGAATGTGATCCGCGTGTGCTCGGAGCTGCTGGGGCGTGAGGGGATTCAGGCGGAGAGGATTGTGAACATGGGATTCTGCGGGAGCAATTCGATTCCGGTGGGTTCGGTCGTGAAGGTATCGAGGACATGGAGGCTGATGGACAATGTGGTGGAGTTCGAGGACTGGAGAAACGGATATGAGCTTGCCGCGGACGGGGTTCCGTGCTACACGAGCAACTGTTTCGTCCTCAAGACGGACATCACTGAGCCCTGCGCGTTCGACATGGAGCTGAACTATATGGCGGCATTCCCGCTTCCGCTGGTGGGGGCGGTGAAGATTGTCAGCGACAATCTGTGCCTGGACAAGTATGAGCACAGCATCCGGCACTCGGAGGACGAGATCTGGGAGGAAGTGAAGGCGATTCTGAGGGAATTGGAATAGGCACAAAGATCTCTCACTGCGTTCGAGATGACAGGGGGCGGGTGACAATTATGTGTCGTCTGTCATTTCGAGCGAAATGAAATGGAGACGAGAAATCTTAATAACGGATTCTGAATAACGAAGAAAATATGGAAAAGGAAGTGAAAGTCGAGAGCTTTACCTTTGACCACAGGAAGGTGAAGGCTCCCTATGTGAGACGATGCTGCGTTCTGGACGGGCAGCACGGGGACAAGGTGACGAAGTTCGACCTGCGGTTCTGCCAGCCGAACAGGGAGGCTTTGGAGACCGCCGCACTGCACGGACTGGAGCACCTGCTGGCGGAAGACCTGCGCAGGCACTTTGACGGCGTGATTGACCTGAGCCCGATGGGGTGCAGGACAGGTTACTATGTGACGGCTTGGGGCGAACGTGACGTGCGCGAGATGAGGGACGCCCTCGTTGCCGCCCTGAATGACGTGCTTGAGGCGCCCGAAATCCCTGCCGCCAACGAAATCCAGTGCGGCAACTACCGGGATCTTTCCCTTGAAGGGGCACAGACCGCCGCCCGCAAGGCGCTTGCCGAAGGCTTTTCGCTTGACCCGTTTGAGAGAATACTATAAAAAAAGGCGCCTCAGGTGTGGAGCCGAAGTGCCTTTTCTTGTCGCTAATTCAGTGACTCTATATGCTTTTGCAAAGGTACAAATAATTACCATAAAAAGATGGCTGTCAGAAAAAAATACTTGACAGCCATCTTTTTAAGCAACTTATATAGAGGAGTTGTATAAATGGTACGATTGCAAGGCGCAAGGCGAAGACATAACCGGAGCAACCTCCCGGTTGTGAGGATTATGTCTCTCACCGGCAACGAAGCAAGCGTGCCGTTTAGGCAACTCCGCCCATTACATCATGCCGCCCATTCCTGCGCCGGCCGGCATCGCAGGAGCTTCCTTCTCAGGAATGTCCGCGATTGCGCACTCGGTGGTGAGGAACATTCCGGCAACTGACGCAGCGTTTTCAAGAGCCACGCGGGAAACCTTGGTCGGGTCAATCACGCCGGCCTCGAACATGTTCACATACTCCTCGGTGCGCGCGTTGAATCCGAAGTCACCATAGCCTTCGCGAATCTTGTTGACAATCACGCTGCCCTCAAGACCTGCATTGGCTGCAATCTGGCGAAGAGGCTCCTCGATTGCGGCAGCCACGATGTGGATACCTGTGGTCTCGTCTTCATTGTCGCCCTTGAGGTTCTTCAGAGCCTCGGCCGCACGGATGTAAGCGACTCCGCCGCCCGGCACGATGCCTTCCTCGACAGCCGCACGGGTCGCGTTGAGAGCGTCCTCGACACGGTCTTTCTTCTCCTTCATCTCAACCTCGGTGGTAGCGCCGACATAGAGGACAGCCACACCGCCCGCGAGCTTGCCGAGACGCTCCTGAAGCTTCTCTCTGTCGTAGTCTGAGGTCGTGCCCTCAATCTGCTTGCGGATGAGGTTCGCGCGCTCGGTGATGGCTTCCTTGTCGCCCTGACCGTTAACGATTGTGGTGTTCTCCTTGGTGATGACAACCTTCTCGGCGCGTCCGAGCATATCAGGAGTGCAGTTCTCAAGGGTGAATCCCCTCTCCTCTGACACCACGATGCCGCCGGTAAGGGTCGCGATGTCCTGAAGCATCTCCTTCCTTCTGTCGCCGAAGCCCGGAGCCTTGACGGCAGCAATTTTGAGAGTGCCACGGAGCTTGTTCACAACGAGGGTCGTAAGTGCCTCGCCGTCAACATCCTCGGCAATGATGAGGAGTGACTTGCCTTCCCTTGCGATTGGTTCGAGGATAGGGAGAAGATCCTTCATCGTCGAAACTTTCTTGTCGGTGATGAGGATGCGAGGGTCGTCAAGCACGGCCTCCATTTTGTCGCCGTTGGTCATGAAATACGGAGAAATATATCCCCTGTCGAACTGCATGCCCTCGACAACCTTGACCTCAGTTTCGGTGCCCTTTGCCTCCTCGACCGTAATCACTCCGTCCTTCTTTACCTTCGACATCGCGTCAGCGATGAGCTTTCCGATGTAGCTGTCGTTGTTGGCTGAAATTGTTCCGACCTGCTCGATCTTCGCATAGTTGTCACCCACTTCCTGTGACTGTGCCTTAAGATTCTCGACCACAGCCGCGACAGCCTTGTCGATACCCCTCTTGAGGTCCATAGGATTAGCGCCTGCGGTGACGTTCTTCAGACCGACATTGATGATTGCCTGCGCGAGCACGGTAGCGGTGGTCGTACCGTCGCCGGCCTGCTCGTTAGTCTTGGAAGCGACCTCCTTGACCATCTGTGCACCCATGTTGGCGAACCTGTCCTCAAGTTCCACTTCCTTTGCCACGGTGACGCCGTCCTTTGTTACCTGCGGAGCACCGAACTTCTTGTCGATTACGACATTACGTCCCTTAGGGCCGAGCGTAACCTTCACTGCGTTAGCCAATGCGTCAGCGCCCTCCTTCATCTGGGCGCGTGCGTCAGTATTGAATTTTATTTCTTTTGCCATAATAATAATTTTTTGTTCGTCTTTTTGTCTATATCCGCCTTTTCATCGGTCACATACGCCCGGTAGGCTTAGATGATTGCCAAAATGTCTGACTGTTTCATGATGAGATACTTCTTGTCCTCGAAGGTGACCTCGGTTCCGGCATACTTGCCATAGAGAACGACGTCTCCGACCTTGACTTCCATCTCAACATCCTTCGTGCCCGGGCCGACCGCAATTACGGTTCCCTGCTGCGGTTTTTCCTTCGCTGTGTCAGGAATATAAAGACCTGAAGCTGTCTTTGTCTCAGCCTCCTTAGGC
>CAVBPI010000041.1:0-4057 GCA_963596955.1 bacterium
GGCGACATCCGCGACCGAGGCGATTGAGGCTTCCTACAACGAGGACGTGACCGACGAGTTCATCAAGCCGACCGTCATCACCGACGCTTCCGGCAACGCCCTCGGCAAGATTGAGGAGGGGGACGCCGTCATCTTCTTCAACTTCCGCAACGACCGCGCGCGCGAAATCACGGCGGCGCTCACCCAGACCGATATGCCGGAGCATGGGATGCACACGATTCCTCTCTACTACTGCTGCATGACCCCTTACGACTCTTCATTCACCGGAGTCCACATCCTCTTCCCTAAGGAGAACGTCACCGACACTCTCGGAGAGACCGTGGCAAAGGCCGGAAAGAGGCAGCTGCGCATCGCGGAGACGGAGAAATATGCCCACGTGACCTTCTTCTTCAACGGAGGACGCGAGGCGCAGTTCGAGAACGAGGACCGCATACTCGTGAACTCGCCGAAGGTTCCTACCTACGACCTGCTTCCGGAAATGAGCGCAGTGGAGGTGACCGACAAGCTCGTGGATGCAATCAACACCGGCAAGGAGGACATGATTATCCTCAACTTCGCGAACGGCGACATGGTGGGCCACACGGGAGTGTTCACATCCATCTGCCGCGCCGTTGCAAAGGTTGACCAGTGCGTCAAAAGAGTCGTTGAGGCCGCCGTTGCACAGGACTATGCAATCCTCCTCACTGCAGACCACGGCAACGCCGACCATGCAGTCAATGCCGACGGCACGCCGAACACCGCCCATTCCCTCAACACCGTCCAGTTTATCGTCATCAATGCCGGCGACGAGGTGAAGGAAGCCAGGGACGGCCGCCTTGCCGACGTCGCTCCGACAATCCTGAAGCTGATGGGCATACCACAGCCAACTGCGATGACAGGTAATTCACTGATATAGAATCAAAAAAAGTCAGGCGGTTCGCCTGACTTTTTTTGATTATTCCAGGCCTCTGGCTTTCAGCAGCCATTCGGGATTTGGACTTGCGCCGCGGAAGCGCTCGTAGAGGACCATCGGCTCTTCGGAACCGCCGGCTTCAAGGATGTTGTGCTTGAAGGATGCGGCCGTGGCGGGGTCGAAGATGCCGCGTTCACGGAAAAGTTCGAAGGCGTCCTTGTCAAGGACCTCGGCCCAGAGGTAGCTGTAGTAGCCGGCGCTGTAGCCGCTGTTGAAGATGTGGTTGAAGTAGGACGTGCGGTAGCGCGGAATAATCTCGTCAATCAGCCCCATCTCCCCGCAGACCTTGGCCTCAAACTTCTCAATGTCAATGAGCTTGCCGTCACCGTCCGGACAGTCGGTCTCGGATGCGAGCGGCGAGCCTGCCGGGACGCAGACAGAGGCAAGTTCGTGCCACTTCATGTCAAGGATTGAGGCGGCGGCAAGCTCAGTGGTCATAAATCCCTGATTGAACGTGCCGGCGGCGACAATCTTGTCGACAAGGGCGGAAGGAATCACCTCTCCGGTCTCATAATGGAACGCGTATGTCGCGAGCACTTCCGGCTGGAACGCCCAGTTCTCGTTAATCTGCGACGGAAGCTCCACGAAATCGCGTGCGACGGAGGTGCCGCTGACGCTCTTGTAGTGGCATCTGGTGAGCAGCCCGTGAAGCGCGTGGCCGAACTCGTGGAACATAGTGCCAACCTCGTCAATCGTGAGCAGCGACGGCTTGCCTTCGGTCGGCTTGCTGAAGTTGCCCACATTCACTATAACAGGCCGGACATCGGTCCCGTCAGGCGCGACCCACTGGTTGCGGATGTTGTTCATCCACGCTCCTCCGCGCTTTGTCCCGCGAGGATAGTAGTCTGTCGTGAGTATGCCCAGAAGGCTTCCGTCCGTGGCGTCAGTGACTTTGAACACCTCCACGTCAGGGTGATATTTCGGAGCGTCGGCAACCGGCTCGATGTTTATCCCGTAGAGCTTCGAAGCCGTCGCGAACACGCCGGCGCGGACATTCTCCATCTTGAAATATGGACGTGTCTGCTCCTCGTCGAGGTCGAACTTCTCCTTGCGCACGCGCTCCGAGTAATATGCCCAGTCCCAAGGCTGTATGCGGCTGCCTTCCGGAAGGAGCCCGTCAGCGATGTCCTTGTCCATGGCCGCCTGCAGCTCGGAGAGTTCCTCACGGGCCTTGGCGACGGCAGGAGTGATGATTGTGCCGAGGAAGGAATCCACCGTCGCGGGGTCTCCGGCCATCTTGTCCGAGAGGATGAACGCCGCAGGGGTGTCGTAGCCGAGAAGCCGCGCCTTTTCCTGACGGAGACGGAGAATCTTCATTATGAGTCCGCGGTTGTCGGTCGCCCCGCCGTTCGCCCCTCGGGACGAATATGCCCGGAACATCTTTTCACGGAGTTCACGGTTCGCGCAGCTGCCCATCGTAGCGGCGTACTCGGAGACGCTTATTCCGAACTCGGAGGCAAAGGCGTTGTTCTCCGCAAGCAGGTTGGTGCCGAATGTCTGCTCAAGGCCGGCAAGCTCGGCATTTATCTGCCTCATCCGGTCCTGCCCGAGCGAATCAAGCGCCACTCCGTTCACGACAAAAGAGCGATAGACTTTGTCCAGCAGCATCTTCTGCTCGCGTCCGAGAGCCACCCCGCACCCGTCCGAGCATCCGCTGTCCTCGGCGAAAGCCGCGTCGGCATAGACCTTCTGCACCCTCTCGAAAAGGGCGGCGTTAAGGAAGATGTTGCTCGAATGGTCCGAAATCATCGGAATCGCCCGCTCCACGACTTTCTGCAGTTCCGGAGTCCCGTCCGTCTCGGAAAGGTTGAAGAGCACGCCCTGCACCTTGTCCAGAAGCTCGCCGGAAAAGTCCAGCGCGGCGACGGTGTTCTCGAACGTCGGAGCGTCGGCACAGTTCACGATTGCCTCAATCTCCTCGTTCTGCTGACGTATTCCCTCCTCTATCGCGGGAATATAATCCCCTGTCTTAATCTTCTCGAACGGCGGAATCCCGTAAGGCGTGTCCCATTCCGCAAGGAACGGATTCTCGCGGCACCCGGCCAAAGCCAAAGCAGCAGCCATAATCATAATTGTCTTTTTCATACTACTCTATGACTATGTCGTTCTGGTCGCGGAGGACAAGCTGAACGCCGCCCTGATACATCGTGAGTATGCCGGTGGCGGTGAGGGTCTTGCTTCCGCTGAGGACATTCGGGTCAATCTCAAGGTCGGCGAACTTGGAATAGCCGCTGGTGCGAATCTGAACCGTGCCGCCGGCTCCTGTGAAGTACTGGCTTACGGAGTAGGCGTTGGTGTTATTCCTGAGCTGGTCCTTGACGTCAGCAAGCTTGCGCGTGTCGCCCGAGCCGGAGTTACCGACTGCAGCCGAATCCCACAGGCCGGTCTCAAGATATTCGGAAAACTTGCTCTTGGACATCGCCCAAGTCGTGATTCCCCAGGTACCGTCCGAAAGGAAGATACGGTTTGAAGACGAGGAGTTGTCCTCATCGCCGCTTATGTAAAGGAGCGCGAAGACCTCATTGCCATACTTCAGACCCTTGATTGTAACCAAAGCGCCCACGGCATCGGAAGTGGCCTGACAGTCATTCGTCCCTGGAAGAGAGGTAATCTGACGCGGGGCGACAGGCTGGAGATCATTCACGTCGCAGCGGAACACGTGCTGGTCAATGATGAACTGGCTCTCCATATACGAAGTCGAATATTTCTCCTGCTTCGGATCCTTGAGGCCGACCTGAATCGTTCCCTGTCCGCCGTATCTTCCATCCTTATACCCATACTCCCCTACAGCAAGGCCGTCAAGGCTGACATATACTTCCTGCCCTACCTTGTAGTCGTTGTGAAGGCTCGTGCGTCCGATTTTGATTTCAAGACCGGGACCGTCGGCCTCGTCCTGAATATAGAACGACTTGTAGAAATTTCCGGATTTGTCGGACGTGGTGACACGGCCCTTCACCCAGATGTCCTCATCGACCTCCCAGCACCATGTCTTGAGCGCCGTTGACTGACCGGCCTCGGCCGCCTTCGCGATGAAACGCGCCGACAGTTCACTGATGGTCAGCAACCCGTCTTCAGGAACCTCTGACGGGTCAAACGGGGCATAGG
>CAVBPI010000041.1:4067-7187 GCA_963596955.1 bacterium
AGGCCTCGGAATCCAGATACTTACCGGTGAAGACCGGCTGAAATTCCTCGCAGGCCGTGAAAAGCGCGGCAGCCGCCGCAAAGACCAAAAATATCTTTTTCATAATCATGCCTCCTTAGAATCTGAAATAAAGGTTCAACATATAGTTAATTCCCTGCATATAGAAATACTTGGAATCGAACTTGAAGTAGTTGTCATACTCCTTGCTCTTGATGAGACGGGTCTGCTCGTAGCCGCCGGTCTTTATGTTCCTGTCGTTCAGGAGATTCTTCACCTCAAGGGAGAATCCGAAATTGTAGGTCCTGCGGATATACCACGACTTGCCCACGCTAAGGTTCATCACCACCGCAGGGTCAAATTTCTCCTGAGAGGTCATGTAGTTGATTTCGCCCGGAGTGAGACCGGCGTCAACGAAGTCCGAAGTGAGCAGCCAGCTGCCTGAATGGGCATTGACCTGTTCGGCAGTGAGCTTGTTGTCCGGACCAGCCGCGGCCTTGAGAGTCCTGTAGAGCGGGTTCATGTCGAGGTAGGAGTTGGCATAGACGTTCGCGCCGAGAGTGAAGAACCAGTATGAACGGGTCCGGTAGTTCAGGGCGAGGTTCGCCGCAAGCTGCGGGGTTGAAGGAACATGATGCTTCTGAACCTTTTCCACGACATAGTAGCCGTCCTCATCCTGCTCGAAGCAGTCCGCCGGAACGATGGTGGCGTTTTTCTCAACGGTCGCGTCAGCCCTGAGCTTATAAACAGGACTGCTTGCCCAGTAGGTCACCGGCTTGCCGTAGGAATCCTCTACAATCTCGGAGCTGTTATCCACGGTCTGATACATGGTCGGAGTCGATGTGTAGATGTACTCGCCCCAGCTCAGTGCGCCCTGAAGGCTGAGTCCGGTCACGAAGAGCGGAATCTTGAAGCCGAGCTCGATACCCATGTGACGCTGGTCGATGCCGGTCATGGCGAAGTTGGTGAACGAGTGCTGGGAATCGTCGTAGAAGCTCTTCATCACGGACTGGTCCATAATCTTGGTGTAGAACCCGGTAAGACGGAGGTCGTAGCCGTTGTTGCTGAGCTGATAGTTGATGTCGGCGGACACGGTCTTGATTGTCGTGAGGTTAGGAATCAGAGCGTTTCGTGTCCTCGGCGAAAGGAAGGACTGGTTGAATGTCGGTGCGTCGTTGAAATAGCCGACGTTCGCAAAGAAGCGGTGGCCTCCGGTGAGGACATATTCCGCATGAGCCTTCGCGGCGTAGGTGAGGAATGTCGAAACCTTTGACTTACCCTTCGAGGTTATATATTCACCTGTTGTCTCATCCTTTTTCGAGAGGTTCAGGGCATTTCCGTTGATGTCCGTCACAACGATTTCATTTCCGTTCTCATCAAGTCCGGCAAAGAGTCCCTTGCGGACAAGACCCTCTCTCCAGAATGATGAGACGCCGATTTTTCCTCCGACATTGGCCTTGAAGTTGCCGAGGTCGAAG
Source organism: bacterium (assembly GCA_963596955.1). Lineage (GTDB taxonomy): Bacteria > Bacteroidota > Bacteroidia > Bacteroidales > UBA932 > Cryptobacteroides. Next base: position 5,543 of record CAVBPI010000041.1, read on the forward strand.
TGTCCGTCAGCCCAGAGGTTGCCGTTGCGAACCTGGGCGTAGTAGTCGTAGCCGTACTTGCCGCCCTTTGTAATCTTCTGCGCCTCGCCGTTCGCGAGCCAGTAGTCGAGGTCGTTCTGAATCATGGCCTCGGAGAAGGCGAAGTCGCGCTCCGCGAAGTTGTCGGTGTTGAGGTAGTACTCGCCTCCAAGCAGATCCTTAATCTTCTTGTAGTACTCCGAGCGGTTAATCTTGCCGTTCAGGCCTCCGTTGAGAGTGAACCAGCTGCTGGCGCTCCACTTCACGGTGGCGGCAAGGTTGATGTCGTTCTGATCCACACGGCGCTCCTCCTGAACATACTTCGAGCGGCCGTCGGCGGCGTTGTAGTTGATGTTGTAGAGGCGGTCCCAGTCGAGATGCTGAGTGTTCACGTCGTTCTTCCACGCATAGTCGGCGTACATATACTTGTCGAGGTCATTCCTGTTCCAATGCTCATCCGCCATATAGAAATAGCTCGGGAGATTGCGGTAGTAGTCAGGACGCGGGTCTGCGGAGTCGTACCAGTCGAGGGCTGAGTAGCCGTTCTTTCCCGTTCTGTAGAGAAGGGTCACGCCGGCTTCGAGATTCTCGAGAGGGTTCGCGGTGTATTTGAGAACGAACACGGGCTCATGGGTGCTGCGCACGCGCGAGTTGCGGACCTTGCCGTTCTGGTAGCCCCAGTTGGAATTGTACATATTGTAGTTGTACTGCCCGCTTGCCTTCATGAGGTCATAGACCTCCTGAGTAGAGGCGTTCTGCGCACCTCTCTGCCCCGGCGTTCCAAAGACCATGAACGCAAGACGGTGCTCGTCATTGAACTTCTTCTCCGCTCCGAGATAGTAGGCGAAAGAGCGGTAATATACTCCTTTCACCCAGTCGTTGCCACCCAGACGCGCTGAGACATTGGCCGCGAATGACCAGCCGTTGTCAAGCTCGCCGGAAGCGTAGGTTCCCATGAGGCGCAGACGGTAGAGAGCCGAGTTGCTAAGGACGCTGAAACGCCAGCCGGGACGCACGGAAGCAGGATTCGCAAGGATGTTGGTTACACCATTGTAGCCTCCGAAGCTGTAGTCTGACGTCTCCGTGCCGATGGTGGTCTCCTTCGCCCTCATGGCCTCGTTCAGTCCGCTCCACAGCGAGAACGGCGAGTAGCCGGTGACGGCGTCGTTCATCCTCACGCCGGCGAGGAGAACGTCCTGAGTCTCGTTGGCATATCCCCTGTTCTTGAAACGCACGTCGCTGAATCCGTAGCCTACAATCTTGTTGTACGGGTCATTAGCTCCGAAAAGTATGGCAGGAGTGTCGGTGTATCCGGAATCTTCCATATCGAACTCCGCAAAGTTGGAGTCATCGACATCGGCGACGCTCTGCTCAGCCACGAGCGAGACAAAGATGAGATCCTTCACATAGCCCTCCACCGTGAGGTTGATGTGGGATGTGAGAAAACCGGAAGCAGAAACGGTCATGATGTACTGACCGTCCCCGAGACCCTCAAAAATGAAGGAACCGTCGGCACGCGAATAGTCATCGACCACCGCCTGCGCGTCCTTCACGATTGTAATGTGAGCATTCGGAACCGGAACACGCCCGGCGCGGTTAACCACCGTTCCCTTCACGCCGCCTGCTC
>CAVBPI010000041.1:7197-12180 GCA_963596955.1 bacterium
ATTTATTTTAGTTTATCTTTTCTGACGCAGCAATCCGCCTTTTAGACGGTTTTGCCCCTATTTTCCGACAACGATGTAAGTAGGATAGTGATCGCTGTACCCCCCGATGAACGAACCGTTTGAGAACGTTCTGAACGGATAGCCCTTATACTGTCCCTTCTGGGTAGTCATCCAAGGACGCTTGAACACCACACCGTAGTATTCCTTGCCGTGGTTCTTCGTCACCGGCTGAATCTTAAGTCCGCCGTCCGGAGCGCACGCGAGGTTGTAGTTCACGAGCTGGAGGTCGTAGATGCTCCACACGCCCTGATAACAGAGCGAGCCGTAGCCGGCCTTGAGCATGGAGATGTAGGGAGAGAAGAACTCCGTGGGAGTCACGTCGGCAAGCTTCTCGCAGCCGTGGAGATACTTCGCCATGGAGTCGTCGGTCGGGTTGTCGTTCATGTCGCCCATAGCCACAATCTTGATTCCCGGATATTTCGCCTCCATCATGCGGGAGTGGTTGTAGATGATTTCAGCTCCACGCCCGCGCAGGTTGCCGCCCTTTCCGCCGATACGCGACGGAAGATGCGCGACATAGAAGGCGAAATGCTCCCCGGCTATGAGCCCGTGAACCATCAGGATGTCACGGGTTTTGAAATAGCTAGTGTCAACATCGGAGAAGTCGATGTCGGAGTTGAAGTCGAACGGGATGGACTCGCTGTCAAGGTAGGTGAACTGGTCCGGCTTGTAGAGAAGAGCGACGTCAACGCCTCGGCGGTCCGGACTGTCGTAGTGGACAATCTCATAGTTCGCGGCGGCAATCTCCGGCTGGCTCACAAGGTCCTCGATGACAAGGCGGTTCTCAATCTCGGAAATGCCGAGAATGGTGTGCCAGCGCTTGTTGTTGTCGGCCATGGCCTTGATGACAGTGGCGAGGTTGTGGAGCTTCTTCTCATACTTGACCTGTGTCCACTTGTTCTTTCCCTCCGGAAGGAACTCGTTGTCGTTCTTGACAGGGTCGTCATAGGTGTCAAAGAGGTTCTCAAGGTTGTAGAATCCGATGACATAGTTCTGCTGTGTCTTCTGCGCGAATGCCGAAACCGACAGCAGGAGCAGGAGTGCAGCAAGTAGAAATGAGCGTTTCATGTCTTATGTTTATCGTTTTGTGTATTATTGTGTTATTGATTATGTGTCAGTGCTTTCGAGTGCTTACGCCCGTCTAAATCGGCCACAGGCTCTCGGACGGCGCCTTCGCCTCAATCTCGGCGGCCTTTGCTTCTCCGACCTTAGCCGGAAGGTTTACGAACAGGTCAATGCCGAGCTTTTCCTCAAGCGCGTCGATTGACATCATGTCCGAGCGGCTGATGGGGCCGTCTCTTTTTACATGATTCAGCCAAATGGCGCACCCTGAATATCCCGACGTTGCGCTGTACCGGAGCAGGGCCTTGTAGTACGAAGACGGAATTGTGACGCTGTGTCCTCCCCTGTCAGTAAGCGACTTGCAGCCCGGGCCTACAATGCATCCGGTGACGACATAGAGTGTGTCGGCCTTCTTGGACCAGTCACGCACCTGATTTTCAAGGCTAAACCAGATGTCTCCGTTGAAATCGTGGAGCTGCGGAGCAATATTGGTTGCATAGTAAGTCTGCGCATTGGAGTTGCCTATGTAGCGATCCGCAGATGGAATCTGATGCCCACGGTCATAGCCGGACCGGCCATATCCTCCATAGACGACTGACGGTTGAAGGGAACTCGACAGGAAAGGGTCAAATGCCCATGGTTCAGGATCCGGACGGCTGCCACTTCCATTTAGGCCGGAGTTCAGCGGATAGGCCACCCAAATCGAGAGGTAGTCGTCCTGACTCCAGTAAAGCGAGTAGTTCCTCTGCTGGCGACTATTCACCGTCATGTTGTGCCAGATGTACTTCAAGCCGTCGCCGGCCTTGGTCTCAGGGAGTTCAAGCCAACCGAACGGGCTTGCATCGGCATAGCCGCCGTCCTTTGTGACCTCCGTCGGTGAAGAGGAATCCACAGCGTCCTGAATGAAAGTGCAGCTCACCTCCGAGGAGCCGGAAACAAGCACCAGACGGAGCGTCCTGTCCTCGCCGCTCGCATTCTGCTCGTAGTTCAGGATTACATTTCCCTTGTTGCCTCTCCCGGAAACGGTCATGTCCGCCGCATCGGCTCCGAAACTAGCCCAAGGCTCAGCCTCGCCGAAATCAATGGACAGCGTCCACTCGCCGGATGCCTTCACTATGACAAAGGTGCTTCCCTTGGCCTTTCCCGCAGAAGAATTTCTCAACGACACGGAAATACCGTCCGCGTCCTTGTCCCCGAGCAGATCGCAGGACACGGCAAGAGACAACAGCATCAGGAATGCCGACAGCCGAAAGATGTTTTTCATCAAGTGTTTTTATTTATTTGAGTTAAGGGAAGCCCGCCTTGACGGCGGGTTTCCCTTAACATAGTTAAAGTTGAATCAAACGAGAACTATTCGTAAGAAAGTGCAATGCTTGTGATATACATTGCCCGATTTTGAGAACGAAGTCCAACAAAAGCATAGTTCCCAGCAGGTATCTCAAGTTCAGTGGCAGTACCACAAGTAATTGACCCTAATTTTGTACCCTGCTTTGTTGAGTCATACAAGTCAGCTGCCGACGAATAAGCTGTAGCGGAGCCATAAACATCCAATGTTCTATCACCTTTTGTTGATGTTGCATTATCCCAGACAACAACAACCTTTCGGATATTTCCACCCGATGTAGTCGATACGATACCATCAGCACTTTTGTTTGAACGAATCTGAATTGCCCCAGTGCTGGATTTCGCTGTACTTCCGGCATAAACTGCACTCGATGCAGTACCCGCCACTTTGGTAAATGCAGTATAAATTGTTGATGTAGCAGCGAACAGATCAGCAGTCAATACATCTGTTTTCAGGGCACCTGCCTCTCCTGCCTTACCCTGAATGAGTTCAACGGTATAAACGTCAAGACTTGCATCACTAGACTTAATGGTTATTGTTGCAGACCTATCTGTAGAAGCGGTATTAGCATCGAATACGAGTTCTACCTTACCCTCGCCATTACCAGACTTAGTATAGTCCTTAACCCAAGAGCCCGTGCACTCCACAGTCCAATCAGTGTTGCTCGAAACAGAAATTGATGCTGTTGTCGCAGTAGCTCCGACTGCAATCCGTGTTGTGTTTATCGTCAAATAATTCGACACACCATTTTTGCTTACAAAGAAAGCCGCTACAGTACTTCCACCAGCCTGAGCCGTGCCATTATGCTCGGAACGGAGTGTTCCGATTGTAATGTTGTCTCCAGCCGCAAGGCCTATCTTTGAGAATGACTGGTCATTGCCACTTGTTACATAATTTTCAACAAGTCCATAAACATAAACTTCCCCTGTTTCATCCTTAATAGTGAAGTTTCCATATGCCGTATTGTCTATGTTAATAATTGTTCCGGTAAGTTCATACCACTCTGTAGTACTTACGGACGCTGCCAGGAAATCCGCAATAGTAACCTTTTTAAGTTCAGGCTTCTCCCCCGGTGTCGGATCTGGAGTTGTGCCGCCAGGAACCTTGCCATTAACGGTAACCAACTGAGGGGCAACCCCCTCTGACGTTCTGGTCATCTCAGGAGTATTGCCTTTAAAATTCTGGAGATAGCCATAAACAACAACCCTATCACCAACTGCGAACGGATTTGTACTTGTGAAAGCAGCACCATTCACACCCTTAAGTGCATAAACATAGAACTGATTCGTAGTTGTGCCATCATCTGAAATATAAATGGTCAGAGAGCCGTACTTTGAGACAGTGCTTTCCGCATCCCTGAAAGAAACCACGATACCCTCGACATAAACAGGAGCCGCAGAGAACGCATCTGAAGCAAGAGCACTGGCTACTGTGTTCGCCTGCGAGGCAGAATAAGGCTTTTCCTTTGTTCCGTCGCCCTCTCCGACAGGCTCGCCACCGCCAACACCGGTTTGGGTAATCTTAAGCGTCTTCTTCACAATAGAGCAACGGAAAGTAATGTTGGCAGTTCTTGCCGCAGCCCCGGTATTCTCAAGAACTGTAATCTCCACATCAGCCGCGCCGTCGCCTTCTTCCTGGCTCAGGGTAACCCAGTCGTAATCGTTTCCGTCAATCGCCCATGCCTGGTTCGCATCGACTTTGACGGTCTTTGTCCCGGCCGTAGCTTCAAATTCAACGGTTGCGGGGTCAAGCTTCAATGAAGGCTTGTCGTTGTTCTGATTCTCCTTGTTGCAGGCAACGGCCACTGAAGCCATCGCGAGCACCGAAAGAAATAAATGTTTGATTTTCATTTTATTTGTGTTTATGTGTTTATTTGTTCCCGTTTTCCCTCGGACCTCGACATCCCTCACCAGCCCCAAAGCCGCTAAAGTTCAGTCCGTCCTTGAAAAACTCCACAAATTTAACTCATTAAATGACAAAAGCAAAACCCCAAGCCAATTTTGCTTCAAATTTCGCATTTCCGTAACATTCTATGGAACACAAAGGAGCTGCCCGAAGACAGCTCCCGACCGGAGGGGAAACAGAGCACCCGTCACGGATGCAGCCTCAGCCAGCGGCTATCGCGCAGTCCAAACACGACGATAGTGCGACCGGACTTTCTCAACCTTGCCTCTACGGACACGGGTATAACCCTTGACCTTGACAAGGACGGGCATTCCAATTCCTATCAGAATCAGGATGCCAAAAGAACAACCTTTTCTAAACACGATTAAAACATTTTTGGATGCAAAAGGTTTTCTTGGGGGGGTCCTTCATCAGTACGCCTCCGGTATGTCAAAAAAAAGACACCTCAGTTTGGACCTGAGATGCCGTTTTCCAAAAAAGCGTTCCATGTTTAGAATGCTGCAAAGGTAAAAACTTTTTTCCAAAAACAAAGAAAGTTTCTTGTCTTTTTGCATCGGGTAGAGTCAAAAAGCAAGTGCAATTTACAACAATAAATTGAAGAAGCGTTCTTT
>CAVBPI010000042.1:0-5749 GCA_963596955.1 bacterium
CTTCAAATCTGAAGTCCCAGATTCCGCCGAGGGAAACGGCGGTGAGGAGGGTGAGGAGAAATTTCATAGTATTGATAAATTCTTTGTACTGTTATTTTGAAATATACTTTTGAGTCAGATGTTCTCGTTTTGAGAGGAGTTTAGAAACATGAAAAGAATAAACTGCTTCAGATTTTTTTACATCAGGACAAATGATGCCTTGTTCTCCGTCGTCGAGTCCGGCCCTATGAACACCTCAAACTCGCCGGGTTCGCAGACATATTCCATATTCGTGTTCCAGAAAGACAGGGCGTCGCGTTCAATCTCGAAGCTCACGGTGCGGCTCTCTCCCGGTTCAAGGCTTATCTTCTCGAATCCCCTGAGCTCGCGCATCGGGCGTGACGAGGATGCGACGACATCGCGTATGTACATCTGTACCACTTCCTTGCCGGCGACTTTCCCCGTGTTCGTCACTACAACACTTGCGACGACCTTGCCGTCAGGGGACATCGTGTCGGAAGACATTGATACCGACCCATATTCAAACTTCGTGTATGACAGCCCATAGCCGAAAGGGTAGGCAGGGTCGTTGCTGACGTCGAGGTAGTTGGAGCGGTATTTCCAGAACCAGTCTTCGGGGTCTTTGGGCTTGTATGCCGGACGGCCGGTGTTCTTCTGCGCGTAGTAGAGCGGAACCTGGCCGACCGACTGGGGGAAGGTCATCGTGAGCTTTCCTGAAGGGTTCACGTCGCCGAAGAGCACGTCCGCGATTGAATAGGCCGCCTCGGAACCTCCGAACCAGACATTCAGGATTGCAGGGACATTGCGGCTTTCCCAGTCTATTGCAAGCGCCCTCCCGTCGAAGAGCACGAGCACGACCGGCTTTCCCGTTGCCACAAGGGCCTTGAGCAGGTCTTTCTGAACATCGGGAATCGTGATGTCAGTGCGGCATGAGCACTCGCCGGACATCTCCGCGGACTCTCCGAGAGCCGCCACCACGACATCCGCCCTGCGTGCGGTTGCAACGGCCTCTGCAATCATTTCCCTTTCGCTGCGGGAATCCCTGACGAGAGTCTTTCCGAACAGCGTGGAATTTTTTTCCAGTTCGGGGTCTCTTGTGAGGTTGGAGCCCTTCGCGTACAGAATCCTGACATTGTCGCCGGCAACCTCCTTCATGCCTTCGAGCAGGCTGGCGTATTTGTCGAGCTTCGCGGCTCCGCACCATGTTCCGGGCATATTCCTGGCAGCGTCCGCAAGCGGCCCGACGAGGGCTATCGTTCCCTTTCTCTCAAGCGGAAGCAGGTTTCCCTCATTCCTGAGCAGCACATAGGAATCCGCCGATATGCGGCGTGCCGCGGCCCTGTGCTCCTCGCAGTACATCCTGCGCTCCACATCGTCAGGGCGGCAGAACTTGTACGGGTCGCTGAACAGCCCGAGCCTGTATTTTGCCTCAAGCACCCGCCTGCAGGCGAGATCTACTTCCTTCATCTTGAGCTCACCGGCCTCGACCGCGGATTTCGCCTGCGTGAAGAAGGCTTCCCCGACCATATCCATATCAACTCCGGCCTTGAGGGCCTTGACCGCGACTTCGTGATAGTTGCCTACACCGTGATCGACGCATTCATTGATTGAGATGTAGTCCGTCACCACGAATCCGTCCCAGCCCCACTGCTCCCGCAGCACGTCCGTCATCAGCCATCGGTTCACGGATGCCGGCACGTCATCGACGACATTGAACGAGGTCATGAAGCTGCCCGCCCCGGCGTCGGCCGCGGCCTTGTAGCCCACCATATACTCGTTGAACATCCTCTGGTGGCTCATATCCACGGTGTTGTAGTCGCGTCCGGCTTCGGCGGCGCCGTAGAGCGCGAAGTGCTTCACGCAGGCCATAATCTGGTCGTTCCTCTCGAAGCGGTGGCCGGGCCGTCCCTGATAGCCCCAGACCATCGCCTCGGCTATCCGCGCATTGAGATAGGGGTCCTCCCCGTTTCCTTCCGCAACACGTCCCCAGCGCGGGTCACGTCCCAAATCGACCATGGGGCTGAACGTCCAGTTGGTTCCGTCCGCACTGGCCTCGACAGCCGCGATGTGCGCGGATTCCTCCACCTCGTCCATGTCCCATGTGCATGAAAGTCCGAGGGGAATGGGAAAGACGGTCTGATAGCCGTGGATGACGTCCATTCCGAAGAGCAGGGGAATCCCGAGGCGGCTCGAATCGACTGCAAGGTGCTGGAGTTCGTATATCTTCTTATATCCCCGCGCATTGAGTATCGCGCCCGCCTCGCCTTTGATTATCCGTTCCGCGATGTTGAACGACGCTCCGGTTCCGGTGGTCATAGTCCCGTGGTCGGGCATATTCAGCTGTCCCACCTTTTCCTCGAAGGTCATCTTCTTAATGAGTGAGGATATGAAACGGTCCATTTCCCTGTCCTGAGAAAATATGTCCCGGGAACCACTGTTCCTCGAAGATTTGTCCGCACATGAGACCACTGCCAGACAAAGGGCCGCGGCGGCAAAAATTTTCATCTTCATAAGCGGCCTATTTGAACTGGAGTCCTTCCTTTACCTCCGCCCTCTCGAAGCAGTTGCGGAACAGGCAGCCCGCAAGGTAGTCCTCCATAGCCTTCCGGGCCTTTTCAAGGTCGATGTTCCCAAGGGCAATCTGAATCTGGACCGGGGTGTCGCGCCGGGCCGACACGAATGCGGAAATCTGCTGCCAGTCCTCCGGCGTGTCGAATCCGAGCAGCGATTCCCAGTTGTCCATCTTCTTGAACGGCCAGTAGGTGTAGCCGATTCCCGATGATTTCATGTTCGAGACAATCTGCGCCTTGACGACCGTGCTGCCGTAGCGGTGGCGGGTCATCAGAATCTTTGAGTCGAAGGTCAGATTCGTCAGAGGCGTGAAGTCGTCGTAGAAATTCGCCCCTCCTATGATAATTATATGATTATCATCGACTTCCCTGATTGCCGCGGCGGCCTTCTCGAATGTCGGCTGAAGGTAGTGGTAGAGGCTTTCATATTCCTTCTTTATCGGTTCGTTGAGGAGTTCATATCCGAGTATTATCGGCTCGTCGGCATAGCGCTCCGCGATTTTCTTCCAAATCCTGCAAAATTCCGTCATGTTCTCCCCGCTCTCGAACAGTCTCGGATAGCCGTCGCTGTCGTCGATGTTAGGCGCCCCGCTCTGCCCGCCTGGAGCGACGTGCATATCTAAGATGAGGTAGAGTCCCGCCTCCTTGCACCAGGACACGACCTTGTCGATGAACTCGAATCCCATTTCCGGGCTGTTGCCGCAGAGGTAGAACTCGTCGTTGAACAGCTTGTAGGTCAGCGGCATACGCACGGTGTTCGCCCCTATTGAGTTGAGGTAGAGGAAATCTTCGAGCGTAAAATAATTCTCCATGAAGCGCTTCCACCACGAGTTCATGTACTCGTCGCCGAACATCTGCCTGAAGGCCTTGTCGTTCTCGGTGACGGAGATGTTCTTGAGGCCGAACATATAGGACTCCGGCGTGAGCCAGTGGTTGAGATTGACTCCCTTTATGGTGAAACTGCTCCCGTCGGCCTGATAGAGCTGCGTGCCCTTGACGACCACGAACTTTCCTGACGGGTCATGCACCGGGTTCGCGTTTCCCTCGCTCTTGCCGCAGGCTACCGCCAGAACAAGAAGGATTGATGATATTATTTTCTTTTTCATTGTATCTTAATTATTTGATTTGCCATATACCTTTATTTCCGCGATGCAGGCTTTCATCACGCCGTTGTTCCCTTCCTTTCCGTTGGAACCGGCTACCATAACCTTGAGATAGCGTCCGCGGGAAAGCCGTGAAGGGATTGACTGCTCGGCATTGCCGTTGTTCACGCCTGCCGCATCGACAATCCTTGTCCAGTTCGCGTGGTCATGAACGGACTGTCCCCAGACGGCGGGGTCGTCGCTCACGAAGAAGCTCAGGGCGTTCAGCGCGTTGCCGGACCACAGGTTCTGACGGCAGACGTACCCGAATCCTGTGATGGTCTCCGTCCTGCCCATGTCGAAGACAAAGCAGTGGTTTTCGCGGCCCTTGCACGGACTGGACGCTTCCCACGAGTAGTGCCAGTAGGAATTTATGTCATTGTCTATCATGTAGTATGCGCTGCAGTTGCCGCTGTTTTCCCAAGGCTCGTGGCAGCATTCCTGCCATTCCCATCCGCTGCGGTCAAACTCCACAGGGTACTTGATTGTCGGGTCTATTAGTATGGCGCACACCCCGTCGGCCTCCGACACCTTGAACTGCGACGCGTCGCTCAGCCTCAATGGCAGCATGACAGGCTTCAGCAGCTTCGAGATTCCGCCCACCGACACCTTCACGTATGCCTTCTGCTCCGTAGAGTGCAGGGAAACTGACGTCGATGCCTCATATCCGTCGGAAGGAAGGGCATAGTCGGTCATGTTCACGGCGTTATATGTCCTGAGATAGTCCTCATCCACGCTTACCTTGGCGTCGATGTCCCAGCGGTTTTCGATGGACTTGACCTCCACGGGGATGCTGATTTCCATCCTGTCGCCCGGCCATGTCTCGTCAATCGCCGCGCTGACGCGGTTCAGCCCCGCCCTTTCAAAGCCTATTGTCGGGACGATGACGTCGCTTATCTCGCACATATACCTTGCGCATTTCTCATTCACGGAAGTGTCCTCGCTGCCGAGACGGAATCCCACGACATAGCGCACGCCCGGGTTCGCCGCGCTCAGCTGCGCCAGCTTTTCCGAGATGAGGGTGTAGGAAACGACCTTGTACGTCTCAGTTTCCGAGAAGTCGAGGAGCAGGGGAGAGTTCACGCTGTAGGCCTCTTCCGGAAGGACCCGGTAGGCCGCTCCGGCTCCGTAGGAGTTGAACTCCTCGTCAATCTCGCTCTGGGCAAGAGGCGTCAGTTCGGCGCTTACCCTTGTGCCTATGTCGCTGCCGGCCTTGCAGACCGTGAAGTCAAAAGTATGGTCGGCGGCCGTCGCGTCGATGGTCACATATTCGGTGCTGCTTTCCTTTATGTAGATGATGGTCTTGTACTGTTCGGGGAATATGTCCATCTCCTTCCGTTCCGAACATGAGGCGGCGAGCGCGAGGCCGGCCAATGATATGATTATGAATCTTTTCATTTCTTCTGATGTTATAGGAATATGTGTCAGTCTCTTAATACAGCGGAGCCTGCACCATCTGCGGATTGGCATACACCTCGGCGTCCGGCACCGGCTGGAGATACATCCTGTTGTGCCACATATACTGCTGCTCAATCTGAGTCCTCACGTTGAAGGAATCGAATGACGGGCTTTTTTCGAGTACATTGAGTCCCTGATAGTTGTCGTGTCCCATGTATTTCGCTCCGTTCACATATCTCCTTATGTCCTCAAGACGCCATCCCTCAAGGTAGAGTTCGCAGAACCTCTCTTCCAGCACGGCCTTGAGAAATGCCTCAGAACCGCTGACTTCCGCGGCTGTGTATTCCGGAACTCCCGCCCGCCGGCGTATGCGGTTGAGATAGTCCAGCCCCTCGGCGATGTGTCCGGTGTGAGCGCAGGCCTCGGCGTACATGAGGTAGAGGTCAGCCAGACGGAACACCGCCCACGGATGGTTGGTCATGGCGCCGGTGTTGCTGTTGCCCCATTTGTCGTAGCGGGTGTTGGGATGCACGAGCTTCTTGTTCCAGAACCCCGTCCGGGAGTTGTTGTTCACGCCGTACTTGTCCGTGTTGTAGCCGTTCTCGTCCGGGTTCAGCGCATTGACCGTGAGCGGAGAGC
>CAVBPI010000042.1:5759-12169 GCA_963596955.1 bacterium
GGATATGGCGGCATAGAACCTCGCCTCCCTGTTCGCGCACAGGTTTATCACGTTCTCCTGACTGCCCTCGAATCCGGCTCTCCTGAACCAGTCTCCCTCGCTCGGAAAGACTGGGTCGTCGGCGGGTCGCCTGCCGTTCTTCGTGAAGAATGACTCTACGCTCTGGAGCGTCGGGTTTATCATACCCCATCCTCCGGCTGGCTGTCCGTTCTCCTTCACTAGGACATAGTGCGGATAGGATGCCCATGAGCAGAGCTCGTTCGTGAGCCACAGCATTCCCCAAAGGATTTCCTTGTTTCCCTGGTTGGGACGCGCCACGCTGAGGTAGCGGAACATCATGGTCCTCTTGGCAATCTCGTTCCTTGCCGACTCGTCCGTCACCGGTATTCTCGGCAGCGGAATGCCGTCGGCGGCCCTCAGAACCTCCGAATCCTCGACGCTGAAGAGCCTGTGACCGTTGTCCTCCGCCTCTTCAATGGCTTCGAGGCAGGCTTTCTCGGCCCTCTCCCATTTTGCCGGGTCGTAAGTCTTGGAGGCAAGCTCATGACCGTAGCCCGGGGTCTCGAACTTCTCGTTCTTCCATGACTTGTCGTAGAACGAGCCGTTCCACAGCGGAGACGCCGCGAGCACAAGGACCTTGGCCTTCAGCACCTTGGCGGCAAGCTTGGTCGCGCGTCCGTAGTAGCTGGCGTTGTTGTCGAAGTTCTTCTCCAGGTCGGGATAGGCCTCCTCGCAGAGCCGCACCACATAATCCGTGCAGGCGTCGAAATGCGAGCGTCCGGGAATCTGCTCCTTGGGGGTGGACATCGGAAGCTGGGCGTCAATGATCGGAATTGGGCCGCAGGCCGACATCAGCTTGTAGTGGTAGTAGGCCTTGAGGAACTTGGCCTCCGCGAGGTAGGCGGTCCTGTCGCTGTTCGTGAGGTTCTTGACCTCGGCGTCCCTGAGGTCCGCGATGAACTTGTTGCAGTAGCCTATCCCGGTGTAGTAGTCGCTCCAGACGCCGCCGTTGTCCGCCACGTTGAAGCCTGTAATCTGGTTGCACTGCTGCTTGCGGAAGTTGTCATACACCGTCTCCGGCCCCACAATCTCATCGCTTCCGAAAGCCAGCGTGTTGTAGGACAGGACTTTCGTGTTGTTGTTCTGGAGCGTCCCGTAGCATCCGTACAGATATTTCAGCGCGTCCTCGGCCTCAAGAAGGAAATCGTCCGGCCCTTCCGTCTCGGGCGGCACCACGTCCAGAAAGCCGCAGGACGAGATTCCCGCGGTCAGGGAAAGCAAAAGGAACAAAAATGGTAATTTATTGTGTCTCATTGTTTTGTCTTTTATCAGAAGTTAACCTGAACGCCGACGTTGAATGTTCGGCTCAGAGGGTAGGTGCTGTATTGCAGCTCCGGGTCCCAGTATTTGAACGCCGACCACACGGCAAGGTTGTCGCCGCTCACATAGACCCTGCAATGCGGGAAGGTATATCCCACTTCGAGCGTCTTGAACCTCAGGAAGCTTCCGTCCCGCATCCAGAAAGTGCTCGGGTTGAGGTTGTTTTCCTGCTGTGCCTGTGCGGTGGCGAGCCTCGGCCACACGGCCTTGGAGTTGTCCGCGCCCTCTTTCCAGTAACCGTCGGCAATCCACCGCATCAGGTTGCGGTCCGCCGTCCATGACTGGTTGAAGGGCTGCATCGAGCTCGGGTCGAGCATTATCTTCCGCTTGGCCGAGCCGTTGAAGAATACGCTCGCGTCAAGCTTCTTCCATGTGACGCTGAGCCCGAAGCCGTACTGTATGCGAGGGGTGCTCCCGTATGGGGAAAGCATGACCTTGTCCTCGGAGGTGATGGCCCCGTCTCCGTTTATGTCCCTGTATTTCAGGTCTCCCGGCATCACGTGGCTTCCGAAGAAGCTCTGGTCCGCGTGCCTCGCGATGTCCTCCTCGTCGGTGAAGAATCCGTCGCAGATGAACCCGTAGAGGGCATTGAGCGGCTTCCCGGTCTGAGTCTGCCATGAGTAGTCGTACTCCGGCTCGTCCTTATAGACCAGCTTGTTGGCCGTGTAGGTGAAGTTGCTGCGCAGGTCGATGGTGAGTTCGGGGACAATCTCCCTGCGGTAGTTGACGCTGAACTCAACGCCCCGGTTGTTCACCTTTCCGAGGTTTGCCCACGGCTTCACTCCCATATATCCCATGATGTCGGGGAACGACGCCCTCTCGATGAGTATCCTCTCGCGCTGATAGTCGAACCAGTCGAAGACAATCTGGAGGTCATTGAAAAGGTGAAGGTCCAGACCAAGGTCAAACTGCTTCGAGCGTTCCCATGACGGGTTCTCCACAGGATAGTCCGTGATAATCGGGCCGTTGTACTTGTAGGACTGGTCGCTCTGCATTCCGGACTGGAAGAACGGGCCGCCGTAGAGATTGACCTTATACATATACATATAATACGGAGCTCCGCTTCCTCCCGTCTCGTCGCTGCCGACAAGTCCGTAGGATGACCTGAGCTTCAGGTGTGTCACAACGCCCTTCAGCGGCTTCCAGAAGTTCTCGTTGCTTACCACCCATCCGAGGGACATCGCCGGGAAAAGCTCGAACCTTTCGCCCTTGCCCAGCCTCTCCGTTCCGTTGTAGCCGAAGTTCACCTCGGCGAGGTAGCGGTTGTCATAGTCGTAGGTCGCGCGTCCGGAGAATCCCTGATTGCGACTCGGAAGCACCCCTGAGCGGTACTGCCTCATCATATACATGAGCATTCCCGTGACCGTGTGCTTCCCGAAGCGCCTGTTGTAGTTTGCCCTGGCGTCGAAGTAGAAGAGGTTGTCCGAAGTCTTGGAGACCGCGGACTGATTGATGTAGGTCTCTCCTTCCTTGAGCAGGTCGAGCACATATTTGTCCGCGACGACATTGTAGCTGTCGGGCGCGACGCGGTAGAGATAGGGCGAAAGCGACCTAGTGTAGGAGGCGTATGACCATGCGTTGAAATTGACCAGAGCGGAGAGGGAAAGCCCCTGCGTTATGAAGTCGAGCTTCTGGTCGAAATTGAGCGAGACGTTGAGCTTGTTCTCGTTCACCTCCTTGAAGGAGTTGAGCATATTCGCGTAGGGGTTGGTGTAGTAGCTTCCCGAGCTGATGAACTCCGAGCCGAACTTCATGTGTCCACAGCCGTCGTCCGGGAAAACGGCCGGATAGAGCACCGGGTTGTTCTTGTAAATCTCCCTGAAAATCTCGTCGGACGAGGTGTTCGGGGACTTGAGGTTGGAAATCTGCGCGTTCATCCTCAGCCCGAGCGTCGTCGAACTTGTGACCTTGTACTGGAGATTGTTCTGGAAAATGTACCTCATCTGGTTGTGGTTGTTGTCCAGAGAGTAGTTCTTAGGAACGTTCAGCATTCCGCTGTCGTGGTTGAGCTGAAGGGACATGTAGTACGTCACGTGCGAGCCTCCGCCCTGAATGTTGACGTTCGCCCTCTCGTTCATCGTGAACTTCTTGAGCATTAGGCTGTACCAATCGACGTCGGGATATACGTACTCGTTCACATGATTCCTCGTGCCCTCTATCTTCACGTCGCTGTATTTCTGCAGAGGCGAGGATGAACGCATCCTGTGGGCATAGTTATATGTCTCCATGAACGTCACGCCGTCCGTGTATTCGACGACGTTCACCGGCTGGAGGAAGGAGTGCTCGTATGTGACGTTGATTTTCGCCTTCGTGTTCTCCGTTCCCGTCTTTGTCGTTATGAGCATGACTCCGTTGGCGCCGCGTGCCCCGTAAATCGCCGTGGCTGAGGCGTCCTTGAGTATGGAGAATGATTCTATGGTCTCCGAAGGGATATTGTTGAGGTCGGCAGAGGAAATCTCCACTCCGTCCAGCATGATGAGAGGGGTGGAACGTCCGCCGAAGGTGTTGATTCCGCGGATGTAGAACGACGACGTGCTTCCCGGCTCGCCGCTGGTGGTGACGGAAATGACTCCGGAGAGCTTGCCGGCCAGATTGTTGGTGAGCGATGACGACGGGGCGCGGAGCTTGTCTCCTGCCATGGAGGTGATGGAGCCCGTCACGGATATTCTCTTCTGCGTGCCCGCGCCCACGACAACGGCATCCATGATTTCGTTGTCCGGCACCATCTTCACGTTCAGGATGGCCAGGTCTCCCACAAGAATCTCGCTCTGGCGGAATCCGATGTAGGAAAATATCAGCGTGGCGTTCTCCGGGACTTCGATGCTGTACTCGCCGAGGTCGTTTGTGATAGTTCCCGTGCCGGTCCCCTTAATCAGCACACCGACTCCGGCCAACGGCTCCTCACCGCTGTCGTCGGTCACGATGCCCTTCACGGTGTGGGTCGCCGAGGCTTTCTTCTGTGTAGCCGTTTTGCTCAGGGAAATCTGCTTCCCGCGTATGCTGTACCCGATGCCGGTTCCGGAAAAGAGTTTCTGAAGCAGTTCGTCGATTGTTGCTCCGCTGACGGATATGGAGACGTGCTGTCCGGTGTCTATGTCCTTGTTGAAAATGAAAACATAGTCTGTCGTCCGTTCTATGTGGTCGATGCAGTCCTGAATGGGCCTGTCGGTCATCGAAAGGCTCAGTCCCGCGTCCTGCGCAAGGACTGAACCTCCGAATGTCGAGACCACACAGAACAGGGACATTAGAGCCATTAGGAATTTCTTCATGCTGTTGTCCTGTTCTGTTTGATGATGATTTTAGTAAGCGCCCGGGAATGCCCGGGCTGAAGAATCTGTACTATTTGCTGATTTTTTCAAATGTCACGGTCTGTGGATCCGTGTTCATGTTTACGGTCATCCTGTAGGTTCCGTAGTTGTCCCATTTTGAGTCGGATGCCGCCCATCTGAGGTTGCCGTCAGAGCCCTGGGTGATTTTTCCGGTCTTGTCGTCAAGATTGACTCCGCTCACGATTCCTCCGCCCCAGTCTGTATTTCCGAAATATTTGAAGTTGAGATTGTTCGTCCATCTGTCATAAGGCTCAAGCTTCCACCAGTCGTCTCTATAGCGTCCGGTTATCTGATAGACTTTGTCCTCGACTTCCGCCATGAACGCGAGTCTGTCACCCTCGACATTCCATCCGACGCAGTTCTTGATTGTCACCGGCGCGACACCTTCGCCGCTGAGGAAGAGCGTTGAATATGTTTTTCCGTTTTTTGCTGACCTAAAGATTGTCCAAGAACTGTTAGGAATCTGATTGCCGGAATCCGACCAGCTGCTCTCGCGCGTGCCCAAGCGGAGGACGACCGTGTAAGTTCCCGTCTTTGAGTTGAACTTTCCGTCCTTCAGGAAGTCAGGGTCCTGCCTTACATATTCGAGATCATTGCACCCGGCGAATGTCACAGGCTCGCCCTTGGTGAGTTCGAGCGTGGCGGTGTATTCGTTGTTTCCGGCGTAAGTCATTGCCGTCCCGTTCACCGAAAGTTCAAGAGACTCCACTTTCTCGATGCTGAGCGTCATAGGGGAGGACTTGTAGTCGAATGTCACCTTGTGGTAGCCCGCCTCGCAGCTCCACTGCCTGAGCCCGTCGCTGTTCAGCGAAATTCCGTTCTCGCGGGAGGCATCCTTGAAATACCATTCTCCGGAGCCGTCATAGTTGTTAGGTCCCTTCCATGCGTTCTCAGCCCACATATTCTCGCCGTGAATCTTGAAGTTGTTGGCGGCCTTGAACCAGCCGAACCATGTTGCCTTGCCCGCGGCCTTATCGACTGTCATCTCATATTTGTTCATCTCCCAGCTGAGGTTGTCTCCCACAATCCAGAACCTCTCTCCGGTTTCCTGAATCATCGAAAGCTTGTTCGTGTTGGTGTTGATGATTATGGTGTAGTATTTCTCCCCGTAGTTCTTCCCGTCGTAAGACTGGATTTTAAGGGCGCGCACTACCTTTGTGTATTCGAGGTCAAACACGCGGTTCTGCTCTGAAACCCACGGATCGACGGGCGCGTAGTAGAACCCGCTTGTGCCGGCGGCAAAATATATTTCGTACTCCTGACCGCTGAGCCATTGATGCTCAAGCTTATAGACTCCCGGCTCAACCTCCGGCATCGGGAAGTCTCCCTTGGTCTGCGGATGGGTGGAGGACATTATCGGGGCCTGACGCTCAACCTTTGTGGCGGCATTCAAGTCGATGTTCACCGTGTTCACCGCTCCAGCGACCCATTCCTTCTCCGTCTTTGAAACGAACTGGTAGGCCGAGCCGTCAGTGGTTATGGTGTAGGTCACGCTGCCGGTCTCGCTCGCCGCAATCTTTGCCGGAATCACAGTGGCATAGATTCCCTTGGCCTCTTCCGCGGTCTTTGCCACGACAATCTCTGGCGTGCCGACCGAAACGGTGATTTCATTGCCGGAGTCCTTGACGGAAGTCACCGCCCCGTCAAAGCCGACGGTCATGCTCCCGGCAATCTGTGCCGACTCCGTGCTTACGCTGATGC
>CAVBPI010000043.1:0-12052 GCA_963596955.1 bacterium
TCACGAACCTCAGCTTTCTTGTACGCGACGGTCGGGAAAGTCTCGTCAGATGAAGTCCTCGCGACCTTGCGCACCTTGTCGTTCCGTCCGAAAACGATTCCGTCGGAAAGGCTCATCGAAACAGCCGACGGGGCTATGAGGACCTGTCCGTCGCGGGAAACCGTGTATCTGATTTCCTCGCCGACGGTGACAGATGCGGAAATATGCCCGTCTGGGGATGTCAGAGAGTATGTAACGTCCTTCGCGAAAACCGACGTCGCCGCAAGAAACATTGCCGCGGCAAAAGTGATGATGTTCTTAATCATTGTCATAAATTAAAATATGATGATATTATTTTTCTGTCTTCAGGAACCTGTCGGCAAAATTGATGAACTGCGTCCAGTCGTAAAGCAGTATGTCGTGCTCTCCGCGTCTCATGTGGTTGCCCATGCTTCCGCACACGCGCGGGGACTCAATCTCAGGCTTGGCCGTGTCCGTGAAGCCGTCGAGGCCGTAAAGGGCATAGACAGGAGCGGCGCCGACAAGGCTCAGGTACTCGCCCTTCTGGTCGGCCCAGTTGTCCTCGCTCGCGCTGGAGACATAGACCGGACGAGGGGCAATCATTGAGACGAGCTCGTGCTGGTCGAACGGCATGGCGTCCTCGTTGTTGCTGTATTTCCGGAAGTTGCCGCAGAACCAGTGCGGGAAGGCGTCGTTGATGATGTAGGGGGTCTCTCCGAATTTACGGCGGGAGAGAGCGGCCCCGCAGCAGCCGGAGCAGTTGGAGATGACCAGGGCGAAGCGCGGGTCGGTCGCGCCGGCCCAGAGCGCTGTCTTGCCGAGGCGCGAGTGCCCGAGCACGGCCACCCTCGAAGCGTCTATGTCGGCGTCGGTCTCAAGATAGTCAAGCGCGCGGGAAAGTCCCCATGCCCATGCCGAAATCGTGCCCCAGGAGTCAGCCTTCCGTGGCTTGCCGGCGTCAATGAGGCCGTGGACTCCGTTGCGGAAGCCGTCGTTCCAGTCCGGGTCGGCATCGCCATAGAACATAGTCACGACCGCATATCCCCTCGAAAGCACATATTCATAAGGCCACCTGCGTCCCCAGTCCCCGCGTCCCACGGGCTGATACCACGCGCCGTAGTCCGCAATCTGCCCTTCAGTCGGCATGAGGACATCAGGGTCCGTCGTGGTCGCGTAGTTCCCCCTGAAGTTCATTCCCATAAACGCCGGCACAGGTCCGTTCACGCCGCTCGGAACGTAAATCAGTAAGGTCATGAACCAGCTTTCGTCCTCCGTGAAATACACCGCCACCTGCCGCCTCACGGCCTTTCCCCCGAAAGCGTCCCGGCTCTCCTCAAGCAGCCTGAAATGCAGCCCGGCCGGCCTTCCCGGCTCATACCCGTACATCTCCCGGCGCAGCATATCCATAATCTCCGGGCGCCTCTTCCGCTCCCATTCGCGCACCGACTTCACACGGCGGCCGTTTTTCTCCACGAGAGGGTCGGGAAGCACATATTCCGGAACCTTGCTCTCGTCGTAGTTCACGTCGTAGGAGAGCAGGCGCCGGCTCAGCGTCACAGTCTCGCCCTTCTTCATGTAAATCTCAACCACGCCTCCCCCGAGCGCCTTCCACTGCGGGATGTCCCCGTCCTCGCCGGTAACGATGAGCATCATCTCCGGGATTCCGGTCTGAATGCGGCAGGTCCCGCCCTTTTCGCTGAGAACGCTGACAGAAGCGGTGTTCCCGCCCTTGCGGACCGCGGAGACAAGGAACGCTCCACGCGCACGCATATTCCTGAAAGAGACGTCGGTCCATGATGACGGGCAGCCGTTGAAGACGCGTATCCGGTCGCCCCAGTCCTGCATATACAGTTCCTCAAGCGAGCACATCGCCGAGAACGGGGTCTCGATTACAGGGCCGGACTCGTTGTAGAGCGTGTTCGGACGCACCCATCCGGCAAAAAACCGCTTCAGGCAGCCGAGGGCGGCGTTCCCGTCCCCGCGCGAGGCGAGCATCGCGGCCTTTCCCGTGAGCGAGTAGCCGGTGTTGCCCTGCCACCTGCCGAGCGAAAGGGACATCCGCTCCGCGTCCAGGGGGTTGTCCCAGTCAAGGAGATGGTAGGGGTAAATCATGAAAAGATGAGACCAGTGGCGGTGGGTCGTGTCAAGGAACTCGAACCTGTCGCTGACCTTGAAGCCGGTGGCCTCGTCATAGCGAAAAGGAGGCATCTTCGCGAGAAAGTCCTTCCACTGAGGGAGCATAGGGTCGTTCAGACCATATTTCTCGTCAATCTCTATGAGCGTCGAAAGACCCCAGCGGAGATTCGCGAGGTCGTAGTTCGCGTTTGTTCCTATTTCCCCGAGCTCACCCTCGCCGTATTCGGGCGACGCGGTGGATGGCAGGGAATATGTCCCGTCCGGGTTCACGACCCGTATGCGGAAGAACGTGCCCACAGCGGACTTGAGCAGAGGGAAAAGCCGGGTCTTCATCTGACGGTCGTCGCCGTAGGCACCGCACATCTGCCAGTAGTAGAATAGCGTCCATGTGAGATTGCCCACCTCGTACTGGTTACCCTCCGCGAGCGCGGGGTTCAGAGGGGCGTGAAAGTCGTAGCCGGAAGCCCTCGGCATCACGCGGCACTCGGTCCAGTCCTCCTGTCCGGGGATGTCGGTCACATTCCGCGTGAGATTGTCGCGGTTCTTCCAGAAAGCGTCCCAGAGAGGCTGTTCGAGGAAGCCGATGTTCGCCTTCGTGAGCCAGCTGTAGGCGAGCTGGATGTTGAGGTTCATCCAGATTGCCGGCCACGGGGTGTCGCAGGTCGGCCACACTCCCTGCAAATCGACGACAGGCTTGCCCGGGCGCGCCGTGGAGGCGAACTTGTAGTACTGGAACCACCAGAAGCGCTCGATGTCCTTGTCCGGGAAGGTCAGGAAGGCCGCCTGCTCATAGAACTTGTGCCACCATCCGAAATGCTCCGAATCAAGCTTCTCCTTTGGGACGACGAATGCCCTGCGAATGACGGACTTTGCCTCGCGGACAGCCTTTTCGGGCGATGAGGCCTGAGAGACCGTGGCTATCGTCCTGCTGTCCGGGCCGTCGGTGACAGTCTTCCATGCCACCACATACCATCTGGCGATGTCCGTGAACGTCGTATCCTTCGCGAGAGGCTGTATGCTCATGCTTATGTCGCCGTCCCTGCGGGAATATGAGTCCGGGTTGGACTTCCCCTCAGAATTGACATATCCTTCCGGGACATTCGCGTGGTTGAACACATATCTCGGACTCACGGCCTTCTGCGGCACGAAGTCCAGCCTCCACGCCGTCTCTCCGCCCTCGGCACGGGTCTCGAAGACGATGCACTCCCTTTCGGAATGGACATAAGTCCTGAAGTCCAGGCTTCCCGCGTCTGTCCTGAGAGTTCCCGTCGTGACGGCGTCGTAAATCGACAGGCGCATCTTCTCGTCCTGCACCCGTCCGACCGTTGAAAATGTGAAATAGCCTATAGGAAGGCGCGCGGAGTTGTAGGTGCTGAACGGCGCGCGAGCCTCGGTGACGTCGCTGCGGCCCACATTCAGGCGATAGGTCCCGTCCGTCAGCTTGTAGAGGTTGGTCCCGAGCAGACCGTTGCCCATCAGCGCGCCGGAATAGTAGCCGTCCGAGCGCCCCCAATGCCGCTTGCCCGGCACGCCCTCGGGGAACACCGGGTCCGCGGTTATGTTGTTGTCCCAGAGCATATCGTACTGTCCGAGGAATCCCCTCCAGTCGAAGCCGCCCTCAAGGGCGCCTTTCTCAAGGCCTCTGCCGTCCGAATACGAACAGTCCTCAGCGCTCTCCCCCGCCGGTGCCATGAAATCTGCACCCGCCGCCGAAAAAGACGGCATCGGCAGCATGAGAGCCGCCGCAAGCGTCACCGCAAATGTCACTATCCTCCGCATCATCAACATAATTTATATCATAAACACTACTTTTTCGACCCGGACGCCACCCCGGAGCCTACCTCTCAATCGCCCTGCAATACACATACCCCTGACTGCGGAGCAGCGGGAAATGAACGGAGACGACGGCATTGCGCATCCTTTCCATGTCGCGCGATTCCTGCGTGCACCACTGCACCTCGCTCACCGCGAGAAGGCGCGGAAGCATCATGTAGTGCAGGTGGTTTTCAGTCACTATGAACTCCGTCCAGAGCTCGCACTCCACGCCCCTGACAAGCGTCTGCCGCTCAGGGGCTATGCCCTCAGTCGGGTCGAAGTTGTAGGCGTTCTCGAACGGGAGCCAGTAGCCGATGGACGGCGGCTCGATGTCGGGCATATCGGACTGGATGTAGTCGAGGTAGCAGTGGTCGGTCGGGGCCATGACCACTTCCATTCCCTTGGAAACGGCCTTTTTCCCGCCCGCCGTGCCTCTCCAAGACATGACGGTAGCCCCCGGAGCGAGGTTCCCGTCGATGATTTCGTCCCAGCCGATGAGTTTCTTCCCGCGTTTGGCAAGCATCTCCTGCACCCTGTGGGTCAAGTAGTTCTGAAGGTAGTTCTCCGCCTTCCATTCGCCGCTGTCCTCAAGGCCGAGTTCCCTGATTTTCGCCTGGCAGTGAGGGCATTCCTCCCACCGGGTCTTCAGGCACTCGTCCCCTCCGATATGGAAATATTCTCCGGGGAATATGTCGCAGAGCTCGCCCAGCACGTCATCAATAAACTGATAGCTCGTCTCCTTGCCGGCGCAGAGAATCTCGGGATAGACCCCGATTTTGTTGCGCAGCTGATATGGGCCGCCGGTGCAGCCGAGCTCAGGGTAGGCGACCAGCGCTGACTCTATGTGCGAGGGCAGGCAAATCTCCGGAACCACGGTAATCGCAAGGGAGTCGGCATAGCGGACAATCTCGCGCATCTGCTCCTGCGTGTAGTAGCCGCCGTACTGCCCTCCGCGGTAGAGCCCCTTCACGTGCGAAGTCATTATACCGTTCCTGAACGCCCCCTCGCGCGTGAGCTTAGGATATTTCCGGATTTCCGCACGCCACCCGGCATCGTTGGTCAGATGCCAGTGGAAACGGTTCATCTTGTAGAACGACATCACGCGGAGGAAATTCTTGACGCTCTCCACCGTGAAGAAATGCCGCGAGCAGTCCAGTCCCGCCCCGCGGTAGGCAAAGCGTGGAGAGTCCTCAATCACCATGCACGGTATCCGGAAGTCCCCGCTCTCCCCCTCTCCGCAGCGCACGAGGGACGCATCCTTCACGGCCGCGTGCTCCGAGCCGGGAGCGAAATGCCGCCTCTCCCCCTCCGGCGACAGGGCCTTCATTATCCCCGGCCCGTAAATCCCCGTGGGAAGAAGCTGCTGAAGGGTCCTGACGGCGTAGAAAGTTCCTGAATATGAGGACGAAAACACCTCGACGGAATGCCGTCCGACGACAATCCTGTAAGCCTCCCCGGCAAGCGTCGTGTCCCTGTCGAACACGATTCTCCCCCGTCCGCGCCTCGCCGATATGGTCTTCAGATTCTCCGCAAAGCCCTCAACCGCCGAGACCTCCTTAGGAGTGAGCGGGCCGCATACGACCTCCGCCCCCTCAGCGTCGAACGCACCCCTGTGAATCTCAACGCTCCGGGGATACGGAACCAGCGGCAGGGCATCCCGCTCCGGCTCCCCAGCAAAAGACGGCACTGACAGCACGAATGCCGCCAGTGTCGCTGAAAATATCTTTACAAATTCTCTCATACGCCTGTTATCTTGTCCAAGTCCCGTCGTGCGGGAGTATGTTAAGACTGTCCGAATAGACGGTGTAGTTTGAAAGCCTGAGCCTGTGCGATGGGTCCGGATTGCGGAGCTTGAAATAAAGTCTGTGCGGCTTCTTCTCAAGGCCGAACCTCACGAAAAGCTCATCCTTCCGGATTTTCTTGTTCACCGGCAGCTTCACCAGCTCGACCATCTCGCCGTCAAGCCAGACCTCCACTTCCGCGACATACGGATCCCTGCATTCGGCATCCCATCCGCAGGCATAGGTGAACGGGACGGAAACGCCGTTGCCCGTGAAGCAAAGCACCTTCACGTCCTCGATGTACGGGGTGTGAGAATCCCAGCTCGTCCTTCCCGAACTTACCGGGACATATCCCTGAAACGACTGTTCAAGCCTCACCGCCTCCGGTTTCTGCGTGGCAATGACAACATGGTCGTCGCAGACCTTTCCGCCGTTGCGTTCAATGACCTGGAGCGCCTGCCGGAACGACATTCCATAGACATCGTTGAGCGATATGTCCTTGTAGTCGAAACCGATGTCCTCGACCTCACGGACATTAGGCATCCAGTATTCTGGAATATTGCTGTAGCCGAGCATCGTCGCGAGAATGCCTCCGGCAGTCGCCGGATTGCAGTCGGAATCCTGGCCGCAGCGCGTCGCGATGTCAATCGTCTTGTAGAAATTGCCGTCGCCGTAAAGAAGGCCCATGACGACATAGGCGCAGTTCGTGACGGCGTCGATGTTCGTATCGACATAGACCGAGGTCGGACAGCCGATGTCGAACGACCAGTTCTTCTGGCAGCGCGCCCACGTGAGTTCCCAGTTGTCCGGATACATCTTGTGCCACTTAATCACATCACTGATGCACCTGTGGAAGCGGCTCTGTTCGGGAATGACCTTCAGCGCCTCGTTCACGATGTAACTGACATCATCGCTGACGAAGGCGAGGGCGTACATGGCTGCCACATACGCTCCGCCGTACCATCCGTCGCCATAGCACATTATATGTCCGATGGCATCGGTGTAGTGAACCGCGGTGTTCACCATTCCCGGAGACATCAGCCCGGCATAGTCCGCCTCAATCTGGAAATCTATGTCGTCGCAGTGAGGATTGTTCATCCAGAAGCCGCTTTCCCCGGGCTTCATCCCGTTCAGGAGATTGTAGCGGGCGTTCTGGTTGGCGTGCCACAGAAGATAGTCCGCATTGGCAAACGCCTCGGCGAAAGCTTCCTGCGGCGCGTCAAGTCCCAGACGTTCAAAGACATCGACGAAGGTGAGATCCATATAGACATCGTCATACAGCCCCGGAGCGCGGTCAAAGAAGAACTTAATCCAATGCTCCGGCCATTCGATGTTGATGTTGTCATTTATCATCGTCCCGCGATACTTGAACTCGGTCACGCTGCCGTAGGTGCAGCCTATTGTCTGCCCGGCCCAGCCTCCCTTAATCTTGTCGAGAAGGACTTCCTTTGAAAGGCGCACTTCCTTCCCGACAGGACGCACAAATTTTCCGGAACAGGTTTCCGCGCCCTCAGCCCGGTAACCCCCGAGAGCAAGGACGGCCAATGCCGTCCCGAATGCGATTATCCGCCCTTTCATCATTCCTCAGTTCATCGGTTTAATTTTACTGCCCGTCAGAGGGGAACGGCTTGTCATCGACGACAATCACGGTCACCTCCTTGACTGCGGTCTTCTGCCCCTGGTAGTTGTCGTTCACGCCGTAGAACACTGCCTTGTAGGTGCCCGGCTTGTCATAGACATGATCGTAGGTGAGAATCGGGCTGAGGAGACTCTTTATCTGCACGCCCTTGTCCTTGGAAACCGAGTTGAGCGGCATCGGGTCGGAGATGCACCATACGTCCAGTTCCCAGTTGAGACCGGGGTAGTTATTCGCCGCGCCCTCGAAGTTGATGTCCCAGTTAGGCTTTCCGAAATTAACCGTTCCGATGGAAGTCGTGTCACCCCTCATCTTAGGATTGATTCCGAGGTGAGGCGGATCCTCCTCGTTCATCGTCACGACGGTGAAAGGAACCTCCGTGAATGATGTCTTCCGCTGCTCGGACTCCCCATATTCCATCGTGATGTTTCCCTGAACATGATAGGTTCTCTGATTCCGCTGCCAGTTTATTGTCCACGGCTTCCAATGGAAGGCGATGCAGAAATTGTCGGCATAGTCGGCAAGGTCGGTGCTGTAGCCGTATTTCCACTCATTCAGCACGGATTCGCAGTCGAGGTCATTCCAGACCTGCTTCCACGGCTTGTCCAGTTCCTCCTCCGTCAGAGGGAACTGCCCCTCCTCCTGCATCTTCAGGATTTCCTTTCTCTGCTCATACCCGTCCTCGCTTGAGAATCCCTTGAATTTATTTGAAAGATAGATTCTGAATCCATATTCCGATTGTGGGTTTGACGCGCCTATGCCCCACAACGGCTGGAATTTCATGTCCAGAGACAATTTCTTTATCTCCTCTACTGGGATGGATGTCCTCTCCCTCTTGTCGAACTCGTGCCCGACTTCCCCGCTGTAGAATGTTATGTAGTCAGCGTCACCGTCGAAACGGAAACGGACAATCTCACCCGGTCTATAGACATTGTCGCCGTCGAGCCGGACATCGAAATCGACCGGAAGCGAGATGTTCTGCTGCTGGCATGAGACCAGAAGAGCAGTCATGGCGGCAAACGCCGAAATATAAATGTTCTTTCTCATTGTATCTTTTGTTTATACACCACTACCATAGAGGGTTCTGTTTCATTTCCCTCGAAGCAAAGCTCCCGGGCACGCTCGTTTCTGACGAACTGCCGGAACTTCTCGTAGGTGTCGTACTTCGAATAGGACGGAGTCTGGACGCCGGCTCTCTCGCGGAGAGGAAGAATCATGTCATAAAGCTCCTCGGTAGGCTTGTGGTCGCGTTCATTCACGGCCTCGACATACATGAGGATGACGTCGGAGTAGCGCAGCAGAGGCACATTGACTCCGGTCCAGATGCTCTTGAAGTTCTTGAGTCCCTCATACTGAACCTCGCGGCGGAACTTGCCGATCTGGCGTCCGCCCGGGCTGTATGTCGGAATCAGATTGGTGTTCTGCTCGCCGGGATTGACCGAACTGTAATATGGGGTGCGGTCAACAGCGGCAATCAGCTTCCTCTTGTCGGAAGGGTCTCCACCATAAGGGTACATGGTGGCTATATCCCTTGAGCCGTCGTAGTTGAACCCCGGGATGCTCCAGTCCTGACGCTTGTCGGTGATTACGGAAAGCCCTCGCTCGTAAGGCGTGCGGTCTTCCTCCATGAAGAGCTCCCACAGACGGTAGGTGTTGCCGAACAGGCCGTTGGCCCAGTTCACCTTGTGGCTGGCATAGTCGGTGTCCGCGGCGGCACACCTGAGGCCGTTAAGCTCTCCCCAACGGCTGTTTCCGAAGTACATCGAAGATGTGCGGTCTCCATAAAAATCGACCTCCCACATCGACTCGTGATACTCCGTGTCGTACTTGTCGGCGACATAGTTGATGAATATCTGGGAATAGTCAGGATTCAGATGGTGCAGTTCGCTGTCAATCACTGCCTTGCAGTGCGCCGCGGCCTTGTCGAAATATGTGTGCCTCTCTTCGTCAGTAACTCCGGACACAGCCTGTCCCGCCATATAGAGGTAAATCCTGCCGAGGATTCCGTGAACCGTGGTCCGCGTCACGTCTGACGGCGCATGGTCGAGACTTTCGGTGATGAGCGGAAGAACTTCCTCCATCTCCGAAACGACCCACTTCATCACCTCGTGCTGAGGCGTAGGGGCAATCTTGACATCCTTATATGATTCCGTGGCCGTTGTCTTCAGAGGCACGTCCAGCCAGTTCTGCGCGAGGACAAAATGATACCACGCGCGGAGAAACCTCGCCTGAGCGCACATTGACCCGTCCGGGTCCAGCTCGGTGCCGGAAATCTTCTCAAGGAAGGCATTGGCGTTTCCGATTCCCTTGTAAAGCCATGTCCACGGGTCGGATACCGACGCCGAGTTCGCGTCAAGTTCAAACGAAGCACCGTACATTGAAGAGTTCGTGGTTGAAAGGTACGTGGATATGTCCGTGTTATATCCGAGGTCAAGAATGAGCGTGCATCCGTAGAGCTGCCAGCTGTTCATCACTCCATACACCGCGTTCAGACCAAGCTGAGCCTGTTCCGGAGAGGTGTAGAACTGATCCTCGGTGATGATGTGCGGTTCACGATCCAGAGCGTTGCAGCCTCCGAGAACCGCGGTGAAGCCGAGCATGACACCCGCAAATAGTATTTTGTACGATTTCATTTCAAATAATCAAATTTCGCAAGTATTCATGTAATTAGAAAGTGAACGAGACTCCTCCAGTGATGGAGCGTGCTCTCGGATATGCCGACCAGTCGAATCCCGGGGTGAGGACACTGTTTCGGGTGGAAACCTCCGGGTCCGGTCCCGAATAGTTCGTGAAAGTGAAGAGATTGTCCGCCGTGAGATAGACGCGCAGCGACTGAACCTTAATCTTCTGCATCCACTTTGACGGGAAGGTGTATCCGAGGGTCACTGTCTTTATCCTCAGGAAGGAACCGTCTTCGACAACCCTTGAGGAGTAATACTCCATGCTTGACGCGCCGGACCTCGGAATGTCGCTGTCCGGGTTGCGCTCCAGACTCCAGGCCTTGCGCATCGAGCCGAACTGGTTGAGCTGCGTTCCGTCGTAGTACTCGAAGACCAGACGGTTGGCGTTCAGGATGTCGTTTCCGTAGCTCCAGTTCATGAAGATGCTGATGTCAAAGCCGTAGAAATTGAAAGTGTTGTTCCAACCTCCCGTGTGAAGCGGCTGGCCGATTCCGATGACGGTACGGTCAGAGTCGTTGATGACGCCGTCGCCGTTGACATCCTCATATTTCGGGTCTCCGGGGCGTACATTCTCCCTGACTCCGATGTATGGTATGCCGTCCTTCAGGAGCGTGCCGTTGGTAAACTCGTCGTACTTGTAGGTCCCGACATAACGGTAGCCGTACATGAGCCCCGTAGGCATCCCTACCTTGGTAACATACGGGTTCTGCGAGCTGTAGCGAGTGTTCCAGTTTATCGTGGAGATGAGGGTCGTCTGATTGTTGGCAAGAGCAGTGACCGTGTTGTTGTTCATTCCGAAGTTCAGCGTGGATGTCCACGTGAAGTTCTTGGCCTGTACCGGAATGGCGGTAAGAGACAGCTCAAGTCCCCTGTTCCTGATGGAGCCGACATTTATCATCGCGCTCTCGTAGCCCGACGAGGCCGGCATCGTGGCCTGAAGAAGCAGGTTGTAGGTGTTCTTCTGATAGATGTCAGCGGTCAGGGAGAGACGGCTCTGGAAGAAGGCGAGGTCGAGGCCTATGTTGGTCTGCGCAGTGGTCTCCCAGCCGAGATAAGGGTTCTCCATGTTCTCGCGGTAGTAACCCGAGACTGTCTTTCCGTCACGGACATAGTCAAGGCTGTTGTAACCGGGACTGGTCACGAAACGGGAATAGAAGTCATACGGAGACGATGTCCTGTTGTTTCCGGTCATTCCCCATGAGGCACGGAGCTTTCCGGTGTTGAACCAGCCGCTGTTCTGCGCCCAGTCCTCGTTTGAGAACGACCATGCGAGCGAGCCGGAAGGGAAGAAACCCCAGCGGTTGCCCTTAGGGAACTTGGAAGAGCCGTCGGCACGGACTGATGCCGTCACATAGTATTTATGGGCGTAGTTATAGTTTATTCTCGCAAGTCCGGACAGGAGAATCCAGTCTCTCCGGTATGGAGTCACGGACTGGTACTCACCCGTGTTCAGGCCCTCGATTCCGAGAAGTTCGGACTGGACATGATTGGCGGCGACTCCCGTGTGGCGGGCATTCTCTCCCTGTACGGTGAATCCGACGAGAGCCTGGAAATTATGGTCAATGCCGAAAACCTTGTCGTATGTGAGGGTGTTCTCGTTCAGCCAGCTCATCACGTCCGTGTTGAGAATCTGCCCGTTAGGCCCCATTCCGAGCGGAGATGCCGGATGTCCCGACATCGTCTGCGAACTGTTGAACGACTCGTTTCTCGTCCGCGCCTGATTGTAGCCGCCGGTCACGCGGAGTCTCAGTCCCTTGATGATGTCCCAGTTGAGGGCGATGTTGCTGTTGAGGTAGTCCCTGAGGACTTTCCTGTAAGAGTTCTTCACATTTGCCAAAGGGTTGAAACGGAAGTCATTAGGATTGGAGACCTCCTCATCGACGAGCTGATTGATGAAGGAATCTCCGATTTCCCCGTAACGCAAAGGCTTGAGCGGACGGAAGCCCCAGACAGAGTAAAGGAGATATGTGCTCGCGGTGGAGCCGGAGTCGCTGCTCGCCGGC
>CAVBPI010000044.1:0-2981 GCA_963596955.1 bacterium
CTCATACTCCAGGACTGGAAAACTCTGGGAAAAATACGATGTCATCAAGGGCGTGGAAAGCGCCGGAAGCGAATACGAAACTCCGGAAATGCTCGGATGGAGCGCCGGAACGTATGTGTCTCTGTATGACTATCTTTTGAAAAGACAATAATATATGTTTAAAAAACTTATAATATCGGTTCTGCTGACCATGTCGGCGATTGCAGCCTCGGCGCAGCAGTTCGTGACCGGAGTAGTGCTCGACGATGCGGGGCAGCCGCTTGCCGGAGCCAATGTCCTCTCGCAGGACGGCACGCTCTTCACGACCACGGATGCGCATGGCCGGTTTGAAATCAAGGCCATGCCCGGGGAGAGCCTCAAGGTCTGGTTCATGGGTTACAGGGAGTTCATCCTCAAGGTTTCCGCAGGAATGCCGGAGGCCGTCATCACCTTGGTGCCCGACTATGAGGTTCTTGACGACGTCGTGGTCGTGGGCTACGGCGCGGTCAAGAAAAGCGACCTCACCGGCTCTGTCGGACATGACCTCAAGTTCCATAGACGGTCTTCTTCAGGGGCGCGCCGCCGGTCTTCAGGTGCTTAACAGTTCGCAGGACCCCGGGGCGGGAGCGACCGTGCGCATTCGCGGAAACTCCTCCATCAACGGCTCGAACACGCCTCTGATAGTTGTCAACGGTTTCCCGATGGGCGAGGCAGGCAACCTGTCTTCGATAAACACTGCTGACATAGAGTCGGTGGAGGTTCTCAAGGATGCGTCCGCCTCCGCGATATACGGCTCACGCGGAGCCAACGGAGTCATATTGGTCACGACCAAGAGTGCAAAGGAGGGCAACACCACCGCAACGGTTAAGCATCAGACCGTGCTCAGCCAGCTCTCGGACCGGCTTGACATCTGGTATGACCCGATGATGATGGCTCAGGTTGCCAATGAGGAACAGACGAATGCCGGGCTCACGCCTCTCTACATCGGTCAGACTCTCGGCGGAATCTATTATCCGTCCCTTCTCGAAATCCAGGACGGCGACTGGGCGAACACGGACTGGACGAAGCTCTGTCTGCGCACGCCGGTCACTAACAGCACGACGGCGGCTGTGAGCAGCGCCACGGACAGGGCGTCAGTCAATCTGAACGTCAACTACTACGACGAGAACGGGATTTACAAGAAGGACGATTTCAATAAGGTCAACGCCAACCTCGGCTTCAAGTATAAGTTTTGGGACAGGCTGACGCTTTCGTCCTACACCGTGCTTTCGTTCAACAAAAGGAATGTCATGAACGGCCTTGAATACGGGCGCAATCCGCTGTGGCCTGTCTATAATGAGGACGGCTCGCTCTTCAGGGCAGGACCGACGGACTTCGGTCATCCGCTGACCCGGCTTTCCGACTACCGCAACCGGACGGACACCAAGGAGATTGCACAGTCGGCCTCGCTGGATTTCCGGATTATTGACGGACTGAACATTCACACTCAGCTCGACTACCGCTACAATTCCGCCGTCACCGATGTATATGAGGCCTCGACGACATCCCAGGACGCGTTCGACAACGGCGGCATAGCCAAGGTGAACACCAGCTTCTATACCGACCTCCTGAGTGAAACCTACCTCACCTGGACCCACAATTGGAACAAGGTGCATGACCTTTCGGTGATGGCCGGCCATTCCTTTGACAGGGAACTCAACCGTGGGCTCTACACTACGGCGAGAGGCTTTGTGAACGACGTGCTCGGCAATGAAAACATGAATGCCGGCGACCCCCAGATGCGGCAGATATACAACGACGGCTACTATCTGAGCAAGCTGCTCTCTTTCTACGGAAGGGTGAACTATTCCCTTCTGGACCGCTATCTCTTCACCTTCACCATGCGTGCCGACGGTTCGACCAAGTTCGGCTCCAACAACAAGTGGGGCTATTTCCCGTCCGGAGCCGTGAGCTGGAAGATGCATAGGGAAGAATGGCTGAAGGGCGTCAAGTGGCTCTCTGAACTGAAACTCCGCGCAAGTTACGGGCAGTCAGGCAACCAGGGCATCAGCAGCTATCAGACCCTCGACCGTTACGGGATGGAGAAATTCTGGAGCAACGGTTCGTGGGCGACGGCTATAGGCCCCGGCTATGAGGTAGGAAGGACAGGGGCTAATGACCGCTATATGGTCTGGGGCGGCATCTCAAACCCAGACCTGAAGTGGGAAACCACCTCTCAGGCCGACATCGGGATAGATGCCGCGTTCTTCAACAGCCGGCTCAGGGTGACTGCGGACTGGTACTACAAATACACCACCGACCTCCTGCGCGAGAAGTATCTTCCTCTGACCTCAAGCTACGACAAGATTTGGGTGAATGACGGAAGCGTGGTCAATCAGGGCTTCGAGTTCGAGATTGCCGGTGACATCATCTCCACGAAGGACTGGAATTTCTCGGCTGACCTGATATTCTCGCACAACAGGAACAGGGTGGTGAGCCTCGGAGACGCCATATCAAGCGGCCTATCGAAAGACCTGCGGACAGGGATGCTTTACGAGGTCTCGGGACCTGCGGTGGATATGTTCAACCAGAACGCGAACGTGCTTGCCGTGGGCTGGCCGATGAACGTGTTCTACGGTTATAGGGTTAACGGCATAATCCAGCAGGGCGAGGACCCCGGCTTCATCGACTCGGCCGGGCTTCTCGACGTCCCGGGCGAGTTCAGATATGTCGATCTTGACGGAGACTATGAGCTGACCTCTGCTGACAGGGAGATAATAGGCGACCCCAATCCGGATTTCACCGCCTCCCTGAACCTTTCGCTCAGCTGGAAGAGGCTAGACTTTTCCGTGTTCCTCTACGGGGTCTATGGAAATGACGTGCTCTACAACGGCTACACCTTCAGCCCGAGGGTGAAGGCACGCAGATGGACTGTGGATAACCCCACGAACGACTTTCCCCGTCTTAACAATTCCCGTCAGTATCTTCTTTCGGACTATTTCCTTCAGGACGGCTCGTTCCTC
>CAVBPI010000044.1:3146-12015 GCA_963596955.1 bacterium
TTAGAAAATATGGTTCTTGAAAATATATCCATTAAAAATATATCCTTCAAAAACATATTCTTCGGAAATATGTTCTTGAAAAACAGGAATTTGGGACGGTTGCTCATGATTTTCACTTCGTCCCTCGCTGTGGCTGCCTGCTCGCTTGACGAGACCCCCTACGGGTTCTATTCCACGGAGAATTTCTACAAGACTGAGAAGGACGCCGAGTCGGGGCTTCTGTATGCCTACAACGCGCTGAACTACCTTGAATACTGCCGTGCGATATGGTACATCGGTGACATTCCGACGGAGACGATGTATGCCAAGAGCGACGAGCCGGGGGACATCCATCTGCTTGACAACTGGACCTACAACAGCAGTACCGAGCTCACCTGGTACTATTTCAAGTACTGCTACATCGGGCTCAACAGGGCGAATACCGTCCTTGCGAGGGCCGCAGGGTGTGAAATCACGGAAAGCGCTAAGAACAGGATTCTCGGCGAGGCGCATTTTCTGCGCGCATGGCACTATTTCAACCTTGTCAGAACCTTCGGCGTCGTTCCGTTGGTTACTGAACCCATTGTGAGGCTCGACCAGACCACACCCTCACTCGCGAAAGGCACAGAGGAAATATGGGAGATGATTTTCAGCGACCTTCAGGAGGCTGACAGGCTGCTCGGGGTGAACAAGGTTTTCGGACGGGCGGACAAAGTCGCTGCGGAGGCTCTTCTGGCGAAGGCCTATCTCACGGTGGCTTCGGGGAAGGACTGGAACGCGCCTCTCTACAGGACGCTCAGTTACGACGCTGAGGAATACTACGCCAAGGCCGCGGAGTATGCCGGCAAGGTAGTGAATGACTATGCTGACAGCTATTCGTTCGACGCCGACCTCCGTCACATCTATGACGTCGAGGCTCCTGACGGCCCCGAGCACATCTTCATCATGGCGACCGACCGCAGCGGAACCCACGAGAGCATGTACACCAAGATTCCTCTCCAGTTCCTTCCGAACAACAGCTCGGTTCCGATTTACATAAAATACGGTGACGGCTCCCTGCAGAAGGCCAACGGCAACGGATGGGGTGTGTTCATCGTCGAGGACAGGTTCGTCGAGACCTTTCTTCCGACAGACAAAAGACGCACGGAGCTGATTCATCGGCAATTCTATGACCAGTACGGAGCGCAGATCACCATTCCGTCGGGAGCCAAGTACTACTCGACGAAATATGTGGATCCGGACTTCGTAGGAGAGAGGACGAGCGCGAGGCCCTACCTGCTGAGGTATTCCGACATACTCCTCGTGCTTGCCGAGGCCGTGGGGCCCGAGACCGGTTATCCGTTTGTTAACAAGATACGCTCGCGTGCCGGCATCCCGGAGCTTGCCCCGGGACTCGGTACGAGGGAATTCCGGAAAGAAGTCATAAAGGAACGGGCTCTTGAACTTGCCTTTGAGGGCAACCGGCTCTTTGACCTGCGCCGGACAGGGACGGTGACTTCGACCGTCACAGAGGCTTCAAAGATGTCAGAGGAATCGGCGGCGTTCTACCCGATTCCACAGCGTGAGATAGACCTGAATCCGAACGTAAATAAGGAAAACAACAATTTCTGAAAATATGAGAAAGGTTTTGTTTGCAGTTTTTGCCGTATTCGCGGCGATGTCCTGCTCAAAGACAATAGACAGTGAACTGGCCTGCCGGGACGTGTCCCTGCTTGAAATCAGGTTTAAGGGACAGATGGGAACCGCCGTCATCGAGCGCACGGATGAGTCGGCGACCGCGACGGTCTATGTCCTGAACACCCCGGGCTTTGACTGGTCGGCCGTCGAGCTTGAGGGCGTGGTCGTCTCTTCGGGAGCCTCCGCGAGCGTGGCTAAGGGCGACAGACTGAATTTCAGCAATCCGGAGAGACGGGCATCGCTCGTGGTGACCTCTGAATCCGGAAACTCCATGAAATGGTGGATTTATATCAAGCCTTACGATGCTTTCTATGTCGGGCGGTG
This sequence comes from bacterium, assembly GCA_963596955.1. Taxonomy (GTDB): domain Bacteria; phylum Bacteroidota; class Bacteroidia; order Bacteroidales; family UBA932; genus Cryptobacteroides. Next base: position 5,127 of record CAVBPI010000044.1, read on the forward strand.
GCGCATCATTGACGTCAAGCTTTGCTGCAACCAGAGGCTTGCCGGCTGCGGCGAGGGCGCATGGGAGACACAGCTGAGCGGTTCGGAGTTCGGTAGTTTTGGGAAACCGGAATATGACAACCGCATACAGATAGACATCGACGAGGGCGTCACGAACAACAAACTGACGGGAAGGATTACCAATGAGGCCGGAGCCGACGGGGAATATGCCCATTTCTGGGGCGTTCTGTCGCCCTACGGAGTTGAGGCTCCCCTCGATATGGACTCGCGGCTGAGGCATCTTCTGCCTCCCGGAACTGCGGACTGGGAACTGGACCTGACTACGAACAAGATGAGCATCACGAAGGACAACATCACCTCCGTCATGACCTTCGGGGAGAGGGGAGACAACCGCCTTTTCCGATTCTCTCTGCCTTCCGCCGCGGATGAGCCGTCACAGAACGGTTTTTATGACAATATGTGGAGAAGTTCCTACGAACTCTACTATGAGGTTTATAAGATGAAATAATTAACCATATAATCACGATTTTCTGATGAAAAAGACAATGCTTTTATTGGCTGCGGCCGTTCTGGCGGCAGTATCATGTGACAAGACCGTTCCTGAAGAGAAGCCTTCCGGAGAGCAGGACGGACTGAAGCTCAATGTCCCGGTGCTTACGATTTCTCCGTCCGGGGAGATTACCGTGGAGAAGGGCTCGGAGGCGGTCGCCGCCACACTTTCATGGACATCTGCCGTTCCTGAAGGCAAGGATGCCGATGTTTCCTACACACTCTATGTGAACGATGCCGCGGCCGACATGTACTCGAACCCGGCAAAGTTCGAGGCCGATCATGCGCTTTCCCTCGGACTCAAGTCCAGTGAGTTGACGGAGATTGTCGCTAAGATGGACTCTGAGGCTCCGGAACTCCAGTTCGCCGTGTATGCCAAGGCGGCGGACGACGATGTCGAGCCGGTCATATCCAACACTGTGAAGGCAAAGGTTACCCTCGTCGGAGGGGAGCAGGAGGTGCCTGAAACACTCTGGCTGCTCGGCAGCGCGACGGTTGCCGGCTGGGACGCTTCAAAGGCAATCCCGGTGACAGCCAAGGACAAGGTCTATACGCTTGAGGGCGTCGAACTTAACCTCACAATCAGTGACACCGGCTTCAAGTTCCTTTTCGCCAACGACGGGAGCAGCACCTCTTTCTTCGGCCCGGACCTCTCCGCCGAGACTTTCGGGACGGTGAAGCTTTATCCGGAGGATGACGGCACTGCAAACCTGTTCCAGCCGGCTCTCAACGGCTACGGCAGCGGAGTCTATACCATAGTTCTCGACCTGGACACCGGCATGATGACAATGACACGGACAGGAGACCTTCAGTATGAGGTCGCGTTCGGCGACAGCATTTACCCTCTGGGCGACTGCTTCGAATGGAAATGGAACTTCTCGAATCCTATGGGCAAGACTGCGGAGAAAGTCTATGAGATGAAGAATGTTCATCTGAACTTCGGCGACGGAAACAACGGCTTCAAGATTTTCATCGAGGTTGACAAATGGTCGCCGTACTTTGCGCAGACGGACGACTCGAAGAAGGATGCCGTGGGAATCAGGCTTGTGACCGACACCGACCAGCCTCAGTTCAAGCCGGGACTACTCGGATATGAAAGCGGCAACTACGACATCCGGGCCGACTTCAATACGATGACATTCACGTTCACGCTCCTCTCAAAGGACGAAAAACCCAATTTTGATGAATCCAAGGCGTTCTATCTTTATGGCGGAGGCTTCGAGAACGGTGTCAAGGACTGGGCGTTTGACGCGAAGAACGCTCTTGTCGAGACTCCGGAGGGCTCGGGAATATATGTCTCTCCGGGAACGATATATCTCAATCAGTGGTGCTACTTCAAGCTTGAAAAACAGGACTGGACGGAATACAGGCGCGATGCGTCGGCATCGGACTATTGGACGGCCGTTTCCAAGGAAAATTCCTCCGGTGACGACAGCTTTTCTCCGGGGAACGGCTTTGCCGACTGGACGGACGGAAACTACAAGGTGACGTTTGACATCAACACGCTCAGGCTTTCCCTCGTGAAGGCTGAATGAGGGCAGACATTTGAAATCCATGACCGACAACAATCTTTTTGTGTCCCGTCTGCGGGCTCTCCGGGAGGAGCAGGGGCGTCTTCTTGCGCGTGTGAATACGCCTTTGCTGCCCGGCAACGGGATTTTTGAACGCTACAGACACCCTGTCCTCACACGGGAACACACTCCGATAGAGTGGCGCTATGACCTGTCTCCGGAGCGGAATCCCTATTGCATGGAACGCTTCGGAATAAACGGCACATTCAACGCCGGCGCCATATATTTTGAGGGGCGCTACATCCTTGTGGCCCGTGTTGAGGGAAACGACCGCAAGTCTTTCTTCGCGGTTGCGGAGAGTCCGAACGGGATTGACAATTTCCGTTTTTGGAAATATCCGATAAGAATGCCCGAAACGGACCTGCCGGACACGAACGTCTATGACATGAGGCTTACGCTGCATGAGGACGGATGGATATACGGCGTGTTCTGCACCGAACGCAAGGATTTGTCCGCACCTTCCGATTTGTCTGCTGCCGTTGCCGCGGCCGGAATTGCCCGGACACATGACTTGCTGAATTGGGAGAGGCTTCCGGATTTGAAATGCCCGGAGCAGCAGAGGAATGTCGTGCTTCATCCGGAGTTCGTCGATGGAAAGTATGCCCTCTACACCCGCCCTCAGGACGGATTCATTGACACCGGCAGCGGCGGAGGCATAGGCTGGTCACTTGTGGATGATATCGCCCATGCGGAAATAAGGGAGCAGAAAATCATCAATTTCCGTCAGTATCATACGATTAAGGAGATGAAGAACGGCGAGGGACCGCAGCCGATTCGCACGGAAAGGGGCTGGCTTCACCTTGCCCACGGAGTGAGGGCTTGTGCCGCCGGTCTGCGCTATGTTCTCTATCTCTATGTCACCGCGCTCGATGACCCGACGCGCGTCATTGCCGAGCCTGCGGGCTATTTCATGGCTCCGGCGGGGGAGGAGCGGGTCGGCGACGTGTCCAATGTCCTGTTCTGTAACGGGTGGATAGCCGAACCTGACGGACGTGTCCTGATTTACTATGCGTCAAGTGACACCAGGATGCACGTCGCGGTCTCCTCCGTTGACCGTCTTCTCGACTATTGTTTCAACACCGCTCCTGACGGCCTCCGAAGCGCCGCATCGGTCAGCACGGTTTATGATATAATAGACAGAAATGAAGAGTTTATTTGAGATAACCCCGCTTTCTGAGGCGGACTGCCTCTATGTCATAGAGCGCAACAAGACAGAGTTCAATTTCCCGATACACACTCATCGGGAATTTGAACTCAACTATGTGGAGAATGCAGCGGGGGCACAGCGGACGGTGGGTGACTCCATCGAGGAAATAGGGGATTACGAGCTTGTGCTGATAGCCAACGACAGCCTTGAGCACGGCTGGCAGAACGGCAGTCTTCCCAAGGGACGGAACATCCGGGAAATCACCATACAGTTCTCTGACGACTGGCTCTCTGACAAACTGTTGTCAAAGAACCAGTTCCATTCGATTAGAACCATGCTTCAACAGGGAAGTAAGGGACTGGCCTTCCCGCTCTCGACCATCCTCGGCGTGCGGTCGCTGCTGAATTCCCTCACCAATGAAGGCAAAGGGTTCTATATGGTCACTACTTTCCTGACTCTTCTCTATGAACTTTCCGTGTCCGAAGGCGCACGCACTCTCGCGAGCACAGCATTCGCGCAGTCTGACAGCTACATACAGAGCCGGCGCATACGGGCAGTGGATGCATGGCTGCGAAAGAATTTCAACCGTGACATCAAGCTGGGGGAGGCCGCCGCCATCGCAAGCATGAGCGAGACGGCGTTCAGCCGCTTTTTCAGCCTGCATACAGGCAAGAGCTTCACCGACTATCTCATAGACATCCGGCTCGGGAACGCCGCCCGTATGCTTGTCGATACGAACAGGACTGTTTCTGAGATATGCTACGAGTGCGGTTACAACAATGTGTCCAACTTCAACCGTATCTTCCGCCGCGAAAAGGGGTGCACGCCGAGCGAGTTCAGGGAAATGTATCACAAGAAACAGGTAATAGCATGACGGGGAGAAATGGGCAGGTCGGAATAAGGGAAAAGATTTCCTACGGGTTCGGGGATATGTCGTCTTCCATGTTCTGGAAGATTTTCGGGATGTATCTTCTGTATTTCTACACTGATATCTTCGGGCTCGCTCCCGCCGCCGTCGGGACGATGTTCTTTGTCACGAGAATCTGGGATGCGGTGAATGACCCCATCTTCGGGATGCTCGCTGACCGCACGGAAAGCCGTTGGGGCAAGTTCCGTCCTTGGATACTGTTCGGTGCCTTGCCGTTTTCTCTTTTCGGAGTGCTGACCTTTGTCGTCCCTCCGGAAGGCTGGGCGTCGTGGGCGAGACTTCTGTACGCCTACCTCACCTACACGCTCATGATGATGGCCTATTCCGCGGTCAATGTTCCTTACGCCTCTCTCCTCGGGGTAATCTCTTCCGACCCACGTGACCGCAACGCGCTTTCTTCCTACAGAATGTTCTTCGCATACGCCGGAAGCCTTGTAGCTCTCGGCATGACGGAGCCTCTTGTCCGTCATTTCTCGGACGCGCTTCATTCTGAGGCTCTGGGCTGGACTCTCACTGTGGCCACGGTGGGACTTTTCTGCACGCTTCTCCTTTTATTGTGCTTCCGTGGTGTCCGTGAAAGGGTCCGACCTGCCGATGACGGGAAAGGGACTGTCGCACAGGATTTAAAGGACTTGTTCCTTCACAACCGCCCGTGGTGGATACTGCTTGGCGCAGGCATCACGGCGCTCATTTTCAATTCGATACGCGACGGCGCCGCGATATACTATTTCAAATACTATGTCCGTCAGGACGACTGTTCAGTCTTTGGCGGGTTCTTCACTCTTTCGGCGCTCTATCTCATGACCGGACAGCTTTCCAATATGCTCGGAGTGGCGCTTTCGGCTCCGCTGGCCGACCGCTTAGGGAAAAAGCGCGTCTATACTGCCGCTATGTCGCTTGCCGCCGTTCTCAGCCTCTTCTTCTATCTGCTGCATCCGGGGCAGACAATTCTGATGTTTGTCCTTCAGGTGCTGATAAGTCTGTGCGCCGGAAGCATATTCCCGCTTCTCTGGTCCATGTATGCCGACATCGCGGACTGGTCTGAATGGCAGACAGGAAGGAGGGCGACCGGACTGATTTTCTCATCATCCTCGATGTCCCAGAAAATCGGATGGACGATAGGCGGCGCTCTGACCGGCTGGCTTCTCGCAAGTTACGGATTTCAGGCCAATGAGGTTCAGAGTGCCGGGGCCTTGTCGGGAATAAGGGCCATGCTCGGCTGGCTTCCTGCCATAGGAGCTGTCGTGTCCGCACTTCTTATCCGTCTCTATCCTCTTGACGAAAAGACAATGTCGGATGTGGCAGCCGGACTCGGCGCCCGCCGGCTCTCAAAATAATCTCATCATGAAAAGCCTTGCTGGACTTGCCGACACTTTGGAGCGGCACTTGAAAACAAACATTCTCCCGTTCTGGATGGAACGGATGCAGGACGGTCACGGCGGATTCCACGGCCGGATTTCCGGAGACGGGACGGTAGATGACGTCGCACCGCGCGGCTCCGTGCTATACAGTCGCATACTGTGGACATTTTCCGCGGCCTATCGTGCCTTTGGAAATCTTGAATACCTCGAATGCGCCGACCGTGCGAAGAAGTGGATTCTGGAGCATTTTTATGATTCCGAATACGGCGGGGTCTATTGGAGCGTGTCTCCGGACGGTGTTCCGCTGGATACGAAAAAGCAGACATACGCGCAGGGCTTCGCCATATATGGGCTGAGCGAATATCATCGTGCCACGGGTGACGCCGAGGCCTTGGATTATGCCGTGAAACTTTTCAAGTCTATTGAGCGGAATATGTATGACTCCGTGAACGGCGGATATGTCGAGGCGGCTGCCCGTGACTGGAGCGCTCTTCCCGACATGAGGCTGAGCGGCAAAGACGAGAATGCCCCGAAAACCATGAACACCCACCTCCACATCCTTGAACCCTACACGGCTCTCTACCGCGTGTGGCCCGACCCGAAACTCCGTAGAAGGATTACAGGCCTCATGAAAATATTTTTCCGCCGTATGGAGCTGCCCAAAATTCACCATCTCGGGCTCTTCTTTGACGAACGCTGGTGTCTGACCAGCCCCGCCGTATATTCCTATGGACATGAAATCGAGGCCTCGTGGCTGCTTCTTGAGGCTGCCGTGACCTTGGGTGACGAGGAACTGAGTGGAAGGGTTCGGCCGAAATGCAGAAAAATTGCCCTTGCCGCACTTCAGGGCTATCAGCCGGACGGCAGCATGATTTACGAACGGAAAGCGGACGGCAGCCTCGACCTTGAACGCCACTGGTGGGTGCAGGCGGAGTGCATGGTAGGGCTTCTGTGGCTGTATGCCCGCCATGGCATGAAGGAATGTCTCGCGCTCATGAACATGACATGGGACTACATCAGCGCCAACCTTGTGGATAGAAAGGACGGCGAATGGTTCTGGAGCATCCTCCCTGACGGCACGCCCAATCGCACGGACGACAAGGCCGGTTTCTGGAAATGTCCCTACCACAACGCCCGTATGTGTCTGGAACTTGTACAGTATGTTCGTGAAAAATAAGGGGCAGTTGTTCCTTATTTTTCCGAACGGGACTGACTAAAAAGTCTTAGTCAAGCCTCATTTCCCTTAACCTCATGTCCTCCAGCCGATTAGCCTTCATCCGTCAATTGCCGCAGTAAAAAAGTTTGAAAAAAGTTGCGAAAAAGTTTGCAGGTT
>CAVBPI010000045.1:0-2014 GCA_963596955.1 bacterium
CTGTATTCTTGCCTGAGGTTGTTTATCTCTGAAAGGAGCCTTATCTTCCAGCTCCGGAGGAATGTGTCCTTGTCATTGATGTATAGCCCCAGAAATAAGTTGAGGTGGTCTTCCACATTCGTGTAGCGTCCGGGGAGTTCGGAATCGGTAACCCAGCCGTTCACCTCTGGAGACGAATCGAAATGCTGCACGAACTCGCGCCCGGAATGATTGAGACCATTGTAGTCGAAGCCTCCTTCAAAGCCGATGCGTGACACACATTCTTCGGGGGCAGATATTTTTAGTCCGAAGCGGTAATCATTCGTGTAGTAGTTCCCCCTGTCGTGCGGCTTGTTGTAGTCTATGTCAAAGACCCTCTCAAGGCCGTTGCGGTACTCTCCGTAGAGGCTGACGTTTCCCATGTCGTCGTTGTACTGAAGGGAAAGGCTGCCCCCGAGCGTCGTCCCGTCATATTTCCTCTCCCTCTCCGTGCTGCTGAACACCTCGTAGGTATATTGTCCCAGACCCTTGAGCAGATAGAGCTTCTGCGGCTGCGAGGTGTCGTAGAGAATGAGGTTCGAGGTCTCGCGGTAGAGCCCGTAGATGAATCCTGCCGAGGCTGAAAAATGATTCAGGAAACTGAATGAGAGTGAAGGCTTTATCTCAATTCTGCACATTCCCGCCTGCGGACGCGGGTCAATCTTCTTCGCGCCCCTCCCGACGTCGAGGTCCATCGCGAGTCCCGCGTTCAGCACGTCTTTTACAATCGGCGTCGAGATGTCCGCCCACATCGCGTAGGACTGCTTCTTCCAGTTTCCTCCGGTGCTGTCGGCGATGACATACGGCATGGCCCGAAGCGGGTTGAATGTCGAGGCGAACCGCACGTCGTTTTCGAAGGACTGCCTGAAACGGAAGTCTCCCTTGAGGTGGAATCTCCCGACCTGCCTCTCTCCGTCCGCGTTGAAGAATATCCCTGTCTTTGTCGCCGCGTCCTGCGCCCTGTGGAAGGTTCCCGTCTCGAAATCGGCTCCGAGCACGGCCTGTCCGTAACCGTTAAGGGACTCGGCGCATTCCATGTCGGCCGCGTTCAGCTGCCTTTCCTGTGCGGAGACGGGGCGGGGTGCAGCCAGTGCGGACATGAGAAGGACTGTCGCGATAAGGTCCTTTGCTCCACGGGAAAAAACATTCCGGCGGCATATACACGAAATCTTATGTTTCCTCATATCCTTCATTCCGACAATGGTTTTTCGTTGATTTCAAAGTCTTCGGTCGAGTTGTTCGTGTCCTGAAGGCGCAGGCGTCCGGCGGTCGAAGGCAGGACCTTTCTGCGCACGCTCAGCCCGCCATAAATCTGCCCTACGGTCGCGTACCCGGCATCCAGCGCCGGCGAGAACCTCTTGGTGTTCGTGACCGTGCTGTTCTGAATCAGATCCACGGCATCCACGATGCTGTCATACGGAACCTTGACGCAGTTCCAGTACTCCTCGCGTTCGGACGGGTCCTGAAAGGTTTCCGGCAGAGTGACCCTCTCGAAGGCCGCGAACTCCTCAGGAGTCGCCTTGACGAGCACCGCTCCCTGCCCGAAGACAAAGGGCTGCCACAGATACTTGTAGTCCGGCCAGAAAGCCATCTCCATGTTCGGCGCGTCGAAGTCCGGGTAGGGATTCTCCGGGTCGCTGACATAGGCCTCGAAGTCCGCGCCGGAAAGATCCACCGGAGAATTGAGATTGTATGCCGCGTCCTTGTTGTGCGGGGCCGCCATGATGGCAATCACGACTGTCTGCCCCGGCTGCATGACGAAGGACTTTCCGCCTGCGACAATCTTCCAGACGCTTTTCAGGTAGGCGTGGGTGTAGTTCCCTGCTTCCTCTCCCGGCCACAGCGGTCCCGTTTCCCCGTTCCGGCCGTAGGATTCGTTCAGGCCTATGTAGATGTCGCCTATGTCCTGAGGCTTGGAGGAGTTGTTGAAAATGGAGTAGAACGCGTCGTTGCGGTAGGTCCCGTTGTGCGGCGTCGTCGAGCCCGCGTAGTAGAG
>CAVBPI010000045.1:2024-6468 GCA_963596955.1 bacterium
TGAAAATCACCGGGTTGGCAGCCACGGCGATGAGCTCGGTCTTGGGCAGTTCCGGCGCGCTTCCGAGATGCAGTCCCAGGCTGCCTATGAATCCCGAGAGGTAGAGGGGTTCCCCGTCAGTATGCTTGCCGGCCGATTCCGCCTCCTCCGCCGTAAGGCTTCCCGACACGCTCACCGTGTATTGCCCCGGCATGATTCCGCTCACCGCCACGACCCCGTCGGCACCGCTTTCGAACCTGTAGCTGAACTGCTCGGTCGTGTTGGTCATCAGCACGGAGAGGAGAGTCGAGAAATCCCTTCCGTTTCCGAACTCGCCGTAGCTGAAATGCATCTCGAAATCGCTGACGAACTGACTTGATGGCACCTCGTCGCGGAAGCATCCTCCCAGCAGCAGCGCCGACAGCACGGCCGCCGCAAGAGAACAGCCGCGCGCCATCGCCCGCTTCAGGTTCAACCCCCGTATGTTACAAAAGCCTTTCATTATAATTTCAAAATGTTATAACTTCTTGTCAGTGACGCTCTTGTCAGTGCCCTCTTGTCTTCAATCCCGTCCGTCAGAACTTGAACCACGCCTCAAGCCCGAAGAACTGCGACGGATTGCGTGAACTTGACCATGTTCCGGGGTACCTTTTGCTCTCCTCCAGCGGGTTGGTGCGGAAGACATTGTTGAGGAAGAACGTGAATCCGAGATATTCCCCGATTTCCTTCGTTAGTCTCAAGTTGCAGAGCCACAGTGGTTTATGCGTTTCCTTGATGAGCCTGTTCTCCAGAATCTGCTTCTGAATGTCCGTACTTATCGGGTCTCCCTCCGAGAGCGCCGTGTATTTGAGGTTCGACGCGCTGATGTACCCTATCGGGTGTATGTTCTCCGTTCCGAGATATTCGTGGGTGTCGCTCCAAATCGTCTGTACGGACATGGAGACGACGAATCCTATCTTCGGAATATTGTGTATCACCCTCAGATTCGTCGAGAAACGGGAATATCTGCTTCCGTCGCCTGCGGCATAGACACCGATGTCCTTATATCCCTTCTTGGGATCCGGATTCTTCTGAAAATATGATTCCGTTGAGGAATATGAATCCGAAATCATATATGCCCCCGTCAGGACGAAAGAGGTCCGAATCGGCTTTATCTGTCCGAAATCGAGGTCGAACTCCACGCCCTTCGAGTCGTTCACCCTGTTGTTCAGAGGCTTGTAGTAGCTGACGACGACGTCGGTCATGTTCACGCCGGTCTTGAGAGACGGATATGTCCCCTCGCGGGCGGCGGTTTCCTCGTATTTGTCGAGTTCGAAGAGGTGGAAGCAGCTGCGGTCCGTGCCGAACGAATAGCCGTTGCGCAGCAGTTCGCGGTAGGCCGTGACGCTCAGCCTCATGCCCGACCACTCGAAGTCAAGCCCGATTTCCGACTTCATGTTCTTCGCCATCTTGAGGCGGCTGTTGGCGGTGTCATAGACCTTGGTCGTGATGATGCAGAGCTCCTGGGCGTCGCTTACTCCGCTCCTGCCTATGTTGCTGTAGTTCACGAAGTCGAAATAGGCCTTGTCCGGGTAGAGATAGACAAGCGGGGGAGCCTTTGCCGTGATTCCCCAGCCCCCGCGCAGCTTCAGCATCTGCGGGACAAGCTCGAAGGATGCGTTGATTCGCGGAGAGAGGGCGTTCATCATCTCGCTGCGTCCGGGCTGCACGAGGTCGAAGCGCAGTCCTGCCTGGACTTTCAGGTCGCGGTCCCACAGTGTCCTGGAGATGTTGTCCTCGGCGTAGAGCGAGAACTGGTTGAGGGCCGGTATGTCGGTGTATGGGCGCATCCTCAGTCCGCTTTCCGGCGGCATGAGCGGGTCGAACACCTTGCCCCGGCCGAAGTTCACGTCCGTTTTCCACTCCGCCCCGCCGATGATGCGGTTGCCGATGCCCCAGAATTCGGTGAACATATTGGCCACGGCCTTTGCAAAGACATTGAGCGGCTTCCCGTAGGTCGTCATCTTCGTGAGGAACTCGTAGGGAAGGATGTTGGTGGCGGCGTCGTGCCCGGGCTTGTCCGTGTTGGTCAGAGGCTTGCCGTTGCGGTCGGTGACGACTTCGTTCCTGTTCGAGGCGACCGTGCCGTCGGTCATCGCCGAAGTCACCATATATCCGAAATTGCCCCGGATTTCCTGGGTGTAGCCCTTCTGCTCGGCGTAGTTCGCCGAAAGGCTGAATTTCACGCTCTTGAGGAACGACAGGTCGGCCTGCCAGTTTATGTTCGTGTTCAGCTTGAATCCCATATTCTCCGCCGAGCGCTTCCTCTGGTACTTCACGTCCGTAGGGTCGAGCTTCTGCGCGTCGAGGTCGGAGTAGAACCCGAAGCCGGTCGTCGTGCGGACCTTCTCGGCGAATGTCTTGGAATACAGGAGATTCGCGGTGATGCGGCGGTACTGCTGGTAGGGCCTGCGCTCGTCGGCGAGGGACGATGCGTAGTCGAAGTCCGCGCTGAGCGCCCCGCCGTTCCTCCCGAGGGCGAAGCCTTTGCTGACCGACGCCTGTGTGAGTGTCGGGTTTATCTTCGTCCTGATTCGGAAGGGATATTCCCCGGCCTTCGGGTTCACGATGATGACTCCTGAGGTGAGGTCCCCGTATTCGACTGACGGGATGCCGCGGATGACATCGACGGACTCGACGTTATCGACGGCAATCTGCCTCAGGTCAATCCCGGAGCCCGCCGTCGATGAGTAGCCGGAGGTGAGGGTGCCGCTCGTGGCGGTGTTGCCCATCTGGAGGTTGGCGTTGTTGGAGACCGGCGCTCCGTTCACGATGACCGAGGTTCCCATGCTGTTCATCGCGTCCGTGCCCACCTGCCTGATTGTGGCCTTGCTGGCCGAGGTGAGGGACGGATTGGAGGACAGCTGTCCTGGAAGGAGTTCCATTATGTCGCTCAGGGACGTGGCCTGAAGGTGGTCTATGGCCGTGCGCGATATGCTCGATGCCGTGGATGCCCCCACTGCTCCGGAGCGGGCGGTCACCACCACATCGTCAAGCCTGAACGAGGACTCGACCATCACGACCGGCACGGGGGACATCCCCGCGCTCACCCTGACCTCGGCCTCGTAGTCCAGCATTCCGATCATCTGTGCGGTGATTTTCCGCTTCCCCTCCGGTATGCTCTTGAGCACCGCGGCCCCGTCCTCGTCGCTGGCGGCGTAGGCTCCGCAGTCCGGGAATCCCACCACGACCCCTGCCAGAGGCTCGCCGCTTTCCTTTGAATTGACGAACACCCTAACATCGACTTTACTCGGAGCCGCGGCCGCAAGGCAGCCCGCCACTCCGAGTAAAATTATAACGGATATTACCTTTTTCAGGTGTTTCATTTCATCTGTTCATTCCGGACTGATTCCGGTAATTTCAGACAAGTCTCTTTCTGTCATAAAGATTCCTCGGCTTCGCTCGGAATGACAGCGGGACTCGTAATTGTAACATGGCTCGCAATGACTGCGAGAACAATTATTCTATTGGAGCGACAGTTGACTTTACGCAGCGTACAGGAATAGCAACATCGTATGAACAGCCGGATTTCTTGCTGTAGGTAGGGAAATTATTGTTCTCGAATGTTCCAACCTTGTCAGCCTCGTTACTGTCTTTGAATGTATATGAAGTCCAGAAGTAACTTGCGTCGGGGAGGTATTTCTTGTCTGTGTATCCGTTCTTGAACTGACCGCATTTGACGAGTTTCATTGACTCAAGCGCTGCGCAGGATGCCTCGTATTCTTCCCTTGTGCAGAAATCCATGTCCCACAAAGCGATGTTTTCAAGCGCCTTGTCAATCTTTGTCATCTGCTCGTCGTTCGGCAGGCTCCAGCCCTTAGGACAAGGTGTGTTCTCTGCGACGGTCCAGTCAGCGAAGCCATCGCTTGCCGGTCCCCACGCTGCATCGTAGTTTGTATTCACAGCGGTCTCATTATCTGCTGCGATAGGAGCGTTCTTGCCCCACTGATAGAAATTTCCGATTTCTGTGGCGGACTTTGCTCCGACATTCCTGTCAAGAATCTTTACTCCGAGAGTTGCGGTAAGATCCAGCACCTCATATCTTGCAATCTGTCCCTTCACGGTGAGTACGCAGGTGGCCGGCTTGCCTTCGGCTGTTGCGGTGATGGTTACAATTTTTTCTTCCTCCTCGATGTCCTTTACCGCGAACGCAAGCTCTCCCTTGTCGGAAACGGTCACAATCTCCGGGTCGCTTGAAGTCCATTCGACGGTGACGTCAGCGTCCTCAGGGTCAAGGACAACCGCAAGCTCAGGCAGAGCCTCGTCCGTGTAGAGCGTCTTTGTTTCGGGAACCACTTTGATGGAGTCAATCTTTGCCCCCCCCTCCTCTTTGTTGCAGGCAACGACAGCCAGTGCAACGACTGCAATGTAAGCAATCTTTTTCATTTGATAAAAATTTTTGACGACCCAATGGTCTAATAAGTAA